>NZ_JCACVY010000129.1:0-12643 GCF_058833935.1 Roseomonas sp. TS2
CCTGGGCGAAACGGATTCATGGGCAAGAAACCTTCAACGAGAATCGGCAAGGCGCGAGGATCATGGCATGCGCGCCGGCGCTTCGGCCTGCAGCCCCTCGGCCCAGATATTGCCCGGCTCAGGCCGCAGCGGCGCCGAGCCGCCCGCGTCGCCCCGCACGGCGCTCAGCGTGCTGCCCCCCGCCATCTCCGGGCCGGCGCCGGAGCCGGAGCAGGCCACGGCAAGCAGCGGCAGCCCCGCCAAAAGACCGATGCGCAGAATGCGCTGCATCATTTCTCTCCTCCGGAACCGGGGCGGGCGGCGACGCAGTCCAGGAAGGACCGTATGGCGTCACTCACCTCCCCCGAAAGGGTGAAATCCGCCTCCCCGCGCAGCCATTCGTGCAGGAAGCCGCTGACCAGGGCATACAGGAACAGCGCCGCACGCTCGGGCGGCCAGGCGGGCGAGAGGCCGCCGCGCTCCGCCACCTCCTGGAAGCGCTGGCGCAGCGTCTCGCGCACTTCGGCATCGGCCTGGCGGCGGCGCAACAGGGCCGGCGCCATCTCGGCCACATATTCACAACGATGCAACATGATCGTCAGCAGCCGCCGCCGGCGTGGATTCTCCTCGAAATCCTTGATAGCGGTGGTGATGGCGCGCGCCATGGTCGGGAGGGAGCCATCCTCCTCGGAGCATAGGCGCTGCTTCATCTCGTCCTGCAACAGGACAAGGCGCTCGTCCAGCGCCAGGAAAAGGCCCAGCTTGTCACGGAAATGCCAATGCACCGCCCCCCTGGTGCAGCCCGCGACACGGGCCACCTCATCGAGGGAGGCACGGGCGACGCCACGCTCCAGGAAGACCTGCTCGGCCGCGTCGAGGAGGGCCTCGCGCGTCTCATCGGCTTCCTGTTTTGTGCGTCGCGCCATTTCCAACCTTGCAGCTGCGTTACCCTTCTTTATATACATACTTGAAGGTATCTTTACAAGCCGCCGGCGACGCCGCGGACCGTTTCCCTGGAGGATCCATGCAGCTCCTGCACCGTCGCGGGATAGCCGCCCTTGGCCTGTTTCTGTTGGCCGGTCCGGCTCTGGCCCAGATGCCCGGCGGCCCCCCACCCGCTGTCGGCGTGGCGCCGGTGGCCCAGCGGGCCATCACTGAGACCAACGAGTTCATCGGCCGCGTCGAGGCCACCGACCGGGTGGAACTGATGGCGCGCGTCACCGCCTTCCTGGAGAAGCGCGAGTTCAACGAGGGCGCCGAGGTGAAGCAGGGCGACCTGCTGTTCCGCCTCGAGCGCGGGCCGTTCGAGGCGCAGCTGCAGATTGCCCGCGCCGGCGTGGCCGAGGCCGAGGCCCAGCTGCAGAACGCCAATGTGACGCTGAACCGCGCCCAGGCCCTGCTGAACACCGTGGCCGGCCAGCGCTCCACCGTCGACACCGCCCTGGCGGCGCAGCGCGGCGCCCAGGCGCAGCTGCTCTCCGCCCAGGCGCAGGAGCGCCAGGCGCAGATCAACCTCGACTACACCGAGATCCGCGCCCCCATCTCCGGCCGCATCGGCCGCGCGGTGGTGACGCCGGGCAACGTGGTGACGCCCTCCTCCGGCCCGCTGGCGGTGATCGTCAGCCAGGACCCGATGTATGTCTCCTTCAGCGTGCCGATGCGCACCGTCCTGCAGCTGCGCGACCGCTATGCGAGCCGCGGCGGCCTGGACGCCGTGTCGGTGAAGCTGCGCCTGCAGGATGGCCGCATGTACGGCCAGACCGGCAAGCTGGACTTCGTCGATGTCAGCGTTGGCCAGGACACCGACAGCCTCGCCATGCGCGGCCGCATGCCCAACCCGCCGCTGGCCGGCTCGCCGGGCGGCGGGCGCGAGCTGACCGCCAACCAGTTCGTCAGCGTGGTGCTGGAGGCGGTGGAGCCGGTGCAGCTGCTGACCGTGCCGCGCGCCGCCGTGAGCACCGACCAGCGGGGTGACTTCGTCTACGTCATCGGCCAGGGCAACAAGGCCGAGCGGCGTGCCGTCCGGCTCGGCTCGCAATCCACGCCGAGCCTCGCCGTCATTACCGAGGGCCTGAAGGAGGGCGAGCAGGTGGTGGTGGAGGGCCTGCAGCGCGTGCGGCCGAACACCGAGGTGAACCCGGCGCCGGCCCAGCCGGCGGGCCAGGGCCAAGGCCAGGGTCAAGGCCAGCCGCGGCAGCCAGGCGGCGCCGCGGCGCCACGCCAGGGAGGCTGAGCGCGTGTTCTCCGCAATCTTCGTCGAGCGCCCGCGCCTCGCCATCGTCATCGCCATCGTGATGACGATCGCGGGCGCGCTGTCGCTCACGCGCATCCCTGTCTCGCAGTTCCCCGACATCGTGCCGCCGCAGGTGCAGGTCAGCGCCACCTATCCCGGCGCCTCGGCCGAGGTGGTGGAGCAGGCCGTCGGCCAGCCGCTGGAGGCGCAGGTCGTCGGCGTCGAGAACTCGATCTACATGCGCTCCACCAGCGGCAGCGACGGCAGCTACACGCTGAACGTCAGCTTCCGGCTGGGCAGCAACGCCGACATCAACACCGTCAACGTCAACAACCGCGTGCAGGCCGCGCTGTCGCTGATGCCGACGGAGGTGCAGCAGCAGGGCATCCAGGTCCGCAAGCAGTCCTCCTCCATCCTGCAGGTGCTGTTCCTCTACGCGAACGAGGCGGGGGAGTACGACCCGCTCTTCCTGACCAACTATGCCACGCTGAACCTGCTGGACGAGATCTCGCGCACCCAGGGCGTGGGCTCCGCCACGCTGTTCTCGCGCCAGAACTACGCCATGCGCATCTGGTTCGACACGCAGCGGCTGGTCAGCCTGAACCTCTCGCCGTCCGACATCATCAACGTCATCCGCACCCAGAACGTGCAGGCGCCCGCCGGCCGCATCGGCGCGCAGCCGGTGCCGAGGGACCAGGCGGTGCAGATGAACGTCCGCACCCAGGGCCGCCTGTCCACGCCCGAGCAGTTCGGCGACATCGTCATCCGCGCCAACCCGGACGGCTCGCTGCTGCGGGTGCGGGACGTGGCGCGGGTCGAGATGGGGCCGCAGAACCAGGACGTCAGCACCCGGCTGAACGGCCAGGACGGCGTCGGCATCGGCATCTACCTCGCCCCCGGCGCCAACGCGGTGAACGCCGCCGCGGCGGTGGGCGCGACGCTGGAGCGCGTGCGCGCCCGCATGCCCGAAGGCATGACCGTCCGCCCGGTGTTCGACACCACCATCTTCGTCTCCGACACCATCCACGAGGTTATCAAGACCCTGGTGGAGGCCTTCGTGCTGGTGGGCGTGGTGGTGTTCCTGTTCCTCGGCAGCCTGCGCGCCACCATCATCCCCATCATCGCGGTGCCGGTCAGCCTGATTACCACCTTCGCGGTGCTGCTGGTGATGGGCTACTCGGCCAACACCGTCTCGCTGCTGGCCATGGTCCTGGCCATCGGCATCGTCGTCGACGACGCCATCGTGGTGGTCGAGAATGTCGAGCGGGTGATGGAGGAGGAGCCGGAGCTCTCCCCGGCCGAGGCCACCAAGAAGGCGATGGCGCAGATCACCGCGCCGATCATCGCCATCACCCTGGTGCTGCTCTCGGTCTTCGTGCCGATCGGCTTCATCCCCGGCCTCTCCGGCGTGCTGTTCCGGCAGTTCGCGGTGACCATCTCGGTCGCCATGGTGATCTCGGCGATCAACGCGCTGACCCTCTCCCCCGCCCTCTGCGCCATCCTGATGCGCCATGGCGGCGAGCGGCGCGGCATCATGGGCTGGATCAGCCGGCGCATCGACAATGTGCGCGACGGCTATGCCGGGCTGGTGCGGCGGCTGCTGCGGCTGGCCATCGTCAGCATCGTGCTGGTCGGCGCCTTCGGCTTCGGCGCCTTCACCCTCGCCAGCAAGGTGCCGCAGGGCTTCCTCCCCTCCGAGGACCAGGGCGCCTTCATCATCGCCTTCCAGCTGCCCGACGGCGCCGCGCAGCCGCGCACCAGCGCGGTGGTGGCCGACATGGAGCGCCGGCTGAAGGAGCTGCCGCAGGTGCGCGACGCCATCGCCATCGTCGGCCTGTCGCTGCTCGACAGCAGCAACTCCTCCTCCGCCGCCACCATGTTCGTGCAGCTCAAGGAGTTCAGCGAGCGCACCGGCCCGGGCGACAACGTGCAGGCGCTGATCGGCCGGATCTTCATGGAGAGCCAGCAGATCCGCGGCGCGCAGATCATCCCGATCAACCTGCCGCCGATCATCGGCCTGTCCACCGGCGGCGGCTTCGAGTACCAGCTGGAGAGCCTGGAAGGCGCGGACCCGGCGCAGATCGGCCAGGTGATGGGCGGGCTGCTCGCCGCCGCCAACCAGGACCCGCGGCTGACCCAGGTGTTCTCCACCTTCTCCGCCCGCGCGCCCTCGCTCTACCTCGACATCGACCGCGAGAAGGCGCAGGCGCTGGGCCTGACCATGACCGACGTGTTCGCGGCGCTGCAATCCACGCTGGGCAGCAGCTTCGTGAACAACTTCAACCTCTACGGCCGCACCTGGCAGGTGCTGGTGCAGGGCGAGGCGCAGGACCGCCGCAGCGAGGAGGATCTCTGGAAGATCCAGATCCGCAACGCGCGCGGCGTCATGGTGCCGCTGCGCGCCATCGCCACCGTGCGCACGGTGGTCGGGCCGCAGACCATCACGCGCTACAACAACTACCGCTCCATCACCATCCAGGGCAGCCCGGCCCCGGGCGTCTCCTCGGGCGCCGCGCTGCAGGCGATGGAGGAGATCTCCCGCAACACCCTGCCCGCCGGCTACGCCTTCGAGTGGACCGGCACCGCCTTCCAGGAGCGCCAGGCCCAGGGCCAGACGGTCTACATCCTGGCGCTGGCGGTCCTCTTCGCCTTCCTCTTCCTGGTGGCGCTGTACGAGAGCTGGGTCATCCCCATCCCCGTGCTGCTCTCCGTGGTGGTGGGCGTGATGGCGGCGGTGGGGGCGATCTCCTTCGCCGGGCTGTCGATGGACCTCTATGCGCAGATCGGCCTCGTCGTGCTGATCGCGCTGGCGGCCAAGAACGGCATCCTGATCATCGAGTTCGCCAAGGAGCAGCGGGAGGCCGGGCGCTCCATCCTGGAGGCCGCCGAGATGGGCGCCCGCCTGCGCTTCCGCGCCGTGATGATGACCTCGATCGCCTTCATCCTCGGCCTGGTGCCGCTGGTCTGGGCGAGCGGCGCCTCGATGCTGGCGCGGCGGGCGGTCTCCACCCCCGTCTTCGCCGGCATGATCGCCGCCTCCACCATCGGCATCTTCCTGATCCCGATGCTCTACGTGGTGTTCCAGCGGATGCGCGAGGCGACGCACCGCCGTCTCGGCCGGGGCCAGCATGCCGGCACGGGCCATGCCGGCGCCGGCGGGCACGGCCCGGCGGCCCACTGAGGCCCGGCGCACTGGCCCGGCCGGCGGGGGGCAACCCATTCGCCCCCCGCCGGTTCACCTCCCGATAGCAGGACGAAAACGAAGGGGCGCCATCCTGCATGGCGCCCCTTCTCCATGTGGAGATACGCGCATGCCCGGCCCTTCCTCCGAGCCCTCGCCACGCCCCCTCGCGGTCACGCCCGCCCCGGCCCGGGCGGTGCCGAAGCGCATCGTGATTGTGGGCGGCGGCGCGGGCGGGGTGCATCTGGCCACGCGGCTGGGGCACCTCCTCGGGCGCCGCGGCCGCGCGGAGATCCTGCTGCTGGACCGCGATTCCAGCCATATCTGGAAGCCCCTGCTGCACGAGGTGGCGGCCGGCACGCTGGACACCGGGCAGGAGCAGCTCGGCTTCATCGCCCATGCCAGCCGGCACGGCTTCCGCTACCTGCCGGGCGAGATGGTGGGGCTGGACCGCGCCGCGCGGCAGGTGCAGCTCGGCCCCCTGCGCGACCGCGCCGGCACCGAGGTGCTGCCCCCCCGCACCGTGGAGTACGACCTGCTGGTGCTGGCCGTGGGCAGCCGCGCCAATGATTTCGGCATCCCCGGCGTACGCGAGCACTGCCACTTCATCGACAGCCGCAACCAGGCGGAGGACTTCAACACCGCGCTCCGCACCGAGGTGATCCGCTGCCTGGCGGCGGCGGACGGCGCCACGCTCGACATCGCCATCGTCGGCGCGGGCGCCACGGGGGTGGAGCTGACGGCCGAGATCAACACCGCACTCGACCTCGCCGCCGCCTATGGCTTCCCCGGCCTGCGCGAGCGGCTGCGGCTGACCCTGGTGGAGACCGCGCCGCGTATCCTGGGCGCCCTGCCCGAGCGCGTGGCCGAGGCCTCGCGCCAGGAGCTGGAACGGCAGAAGGCCACGGTGCTGACCGGTGCGCAGGTGGTCTCGGTGGATGCCGAGGGGCTGAACCTGAAGGATGGCCGGCGCGTGCCCGCCAGGCTGAAGGTCTGGGCGGCCGGCGTGGCCGCGCCTGCCTTCCTGCACGAGCTGGACGGGCTGGAAAGCCAGCGCAACGCCCAGCTCGTGGTGCGCCCGACGCTGCAGACCACGCGGGACGACGCCATCTTCGCCATGGGCGACTGCGCCGCCCTCACCCTCCCCGGCCAGGAGCGCCCGCTCGGCGCCACGGCGCAGGTGGCGCAGCAGCAGGCGAAGCATCTGGCGCGCGCCATTCCCGCCCTGCTGGAAGGCAGGCCCCTGCCGGAGTTCGACTACCAGCACCGCGGGGCGCTGGTGGCCATCGGCCACTACAACGCTTTCGGCAGCCTGGGCCGGCGCGGGCTGCTGGGCGGCGGCACCTTCATCCAGGGCCGCATCGCCCAGATCAGCTATGCCTCGCTCTACCGCCAGCACCAGCTGGCGCTGCACGGCTTCTGGCGCTCGCTGCTGTTCTGGGCCTCCGACCTGCTGCGCCGCGCCAGCACCCCGCGCGTGCGGCTGGAGTGAGGGGCGGCGCGGCTCAGCCCGCGCCTTCGGCGAAGGCGAAGCCCTCATCCGCCCAGCCGGTCATGCCGCCCAGCATCAGCTTCACCCGCCGCCCCAGCCGGGCGAGGCGCAGCGCCGCGCGATCCGCCCCGTTGCAGTGCGGGCCGGCGCAGTAGGCGACGAACAGCGTCTCCGCCGGCCAGGCTTCCAGCGCCGCCGCGTCGATCCGCGCATGCGGCAGGTTCACCGCCCCCGGCACATGGCTGCGCGCGAAGGCGCCCGGGCCGCGGACGTCGAGCAGCACGAAATCCGCAGCACCCGCCCGCAGGGCGGCGTGGACGTCGGCGCAGTCGGTCTCGAGCGCCAGGCGCCGCGCGAAATGCGCGGCCGCCTCTTCGGGCGCGGCGGCGGGTATGGCGGCGACAGGGCTGGGCATCCTCGGCTCCTCTGCTGGATCGTATGGCCCGGCCATGCTGCGCCCGCCGCGCCGGGGCTGGTGAGTGGCCGGGATGCCACCTATCGTCGAGATCGTGCCAAACCCCGCCCCGCCCCGGAACCGCCTCGTCGTGCTGCTGGCCTATGACGGGCTCTGCACCTTCGAGTTCGGCTGCGCGGTGGAGGTGTTCGGCCTGCCCCGCCCGGAGCTGGAGCCGGACTGGTACCGCTTCGCCGTCGCCGCCATCGAGCCGGGGCCGCTGCGCGCCACCGGCGGCGTGCGGGTGCTGGCCGATGGCGGGATGGCGCTGCTGGCCCAGGCCGGCACCATCGTCATCCCCGGCTGGCGCGGCGTCGATGCGCCGGTGCCCGAGGATCTGGCCGTGGCGCTGCGGGCGGCGGCGGCGCGCGGGGCGCGGCTGCTCTCGCTCTGCTCCGGCGCCTTCGTGCTGGCGGCGGCCGGGCTGCTGGAAGGCCGCAGCGCCACCACCCACTGGCACCATGCCGCGGCGCTGGCGGCCCGCCACCCCGGCCTGCGCGTGGTGCCGGACGTCCTCTATGTGGACGAGGGCATGGTGCTGACCGCCGCCGGCAGCGCGGCAGGGCTCGATCTCTGCCTGCACCTGGTGCGGCGGGACTGGGGCGCGGCCGTGGCCAACAGCGTGGCACGGCGCCTGGTCGTGCCGCCGCACCGGCAGGGCGGGCAGGCGCAGTATGTGGAGCGGCCCGTGCCACGGGAGCGCGCCGGCGGCCACCGCCTCGGCCCGCTGCTGGACGCGGTGCGCGCCAGCCTGGCCGAGCCGTGGGACATCGGCCGGCTCGCCGCCGCCGCGGCGCTGAGCCCGCGCGGCCTGCACCGGCATTTCCGTGCCGCCACCGGCCAGAGCCCCGGCGCCTGGCTGCTGGCCGAGCGCCTCGCCCGCGCGCGGGAGCTGCTGGAGACCGGCCGCCTGCCGGTGCAGGCGGTGGCGGAGGCCAGCGGCTTCGCCACCGCCGCGGCGCTGCGGCACCATTTCCGCGCCGCGCTGGGCAGCAGCCCGGCGGCCTACCGGGCGCGCTTCAGCCGGTGAACACGACCGTCTTGTTGCCGTTGAGGATCACGCGGTCCTCCAGGAAGAAGGTGATGGCGCGGGCCAGCACGCGGCGCTCGATGTCCCGCCCCTTGCGGACGAGGTCCTCGGCCGTGTCGTGGTGGCTGATGCGCTCCACGTCCTGCTCGATGATCGGCCCCTCGTCGAGGTCGGCCGTCACGAAATGCGCGGTGGCGCCGATCAGCTTGACGCCGCGCGCATGCGCCTGGTGGTAGGGGCGCGCGCCCTTGAAGCCGGGCAGGAAGGAGTGGTGGATGTTGATGCAGCGCCCCGGCAGCTTCGCCGCAAGCCCGTCCGACAGCACCTGCATGTAGCGCGCCAGCACCATCAGGTCGGAGCGCGTCTCCTGGAACAGGCGCCAGATCTCCGCCTCCTGCTCCATCTTGGTGGCGCGCGTCACCGGCAGGTGGTGGAAGGGCACGCCGGTGAAGTCGAGATGCGCATAGGTCTCCAGCGGATGGTTGGAGACGATGCCGGTCAGCTCCATCGGCAGCTCGCCGATGCGCCAGCGGTAGAGCAGGTCGGCCAGGCAGTGGTCGAACCGGCTCACCAGCAGCATCACCCGGCGCTTCGCGGCGCGCTCGCGCAGCGTCCACTGCATGCCGAAGCGCTCGCCCACCGGCTGCACCGCCGCGCGCAGCGCCGCCGCCTCCGCCTCCGGCGGCACGTCGAACACCACCCGCATGAAGAAGCGGCCGGTGGCGGTGTCGTCGAATTGCTGCGCCTCCTGGATGTTGCCGCCCGCCTCGAACAGCGCCGTCGCCACCGCGGCGACGATGCCGGGGCGGTTGGCGCAGGTCAGCGTCAGCACATGGTCGGTGCGCAGCCTGGCCAGGCTCTGCGTGTTCCGGCTCTGGATGTCCTGGCTCGGGCCGGCGGGAATGGGAAGCGTCATCGCGGGGGAGATACTCTGCGGTTCTGATGGGGCGGCAGGGGTCGGGCGCCGGCGGGCGCGCTGCCGCCGGGCAAAATACAGGAGAAAGGCCGGCCGCGCTGCCCCCGGATGCCGCGCCATGCGCGGGCGAGGCATGCGCTGCCCCACCCTCCCCGATCCGCTATAAGGCGGGCGTGCTGAATGAAATCTCCTCCCCCTGGGCCGCCGTGCTCGGGGCCGGGCCGGCCGGGCTGATGGCCGCCGAGACCCTCGCCCAGGCCGGACACCGCGTGGTGGTGTTCGACCGCATGCCCTCCGTGGCGCGAAAGTTCCTGATGGCGGGGCGCGGTGGGCTGAACCTCACCCACACCGAACCGCTGCCCGCCTTCATCGCCCGCTACGGCGCGGCGGCGCGGCCTCTCGCGCCGCTCATCGAGGCGTTCCCGCCCGAGGCGCTGATGCGCTGGGCGGAGGCGCTGGGCCAGCCCGTCTTCACCGGCAGCTCCGGCCGGGTGTTCCCGCGCGCCATGAAGGCCTCGCCGCTGCTGCGCGCCTGGCTGGCGCGGCTCGCCGCGCAGGGCGTGGAGATCCGGACGCGGCATGACTGGCAGGGCTTCGCGCCGGATGGCGCGCTGCGCTTCCACACGCCCACAGGCCCTGCGCTGCTGCGCCCCGCCGCCACGGTCCTGGCGCTGGGCGGCGCCTCCTGGCCGCGCCTCGGGGCGGATGGAAGCTGGGTTCCGGCGCTGGCCGGCCTGCCGGTGGCGCCACTCCGCCCGGCCAATATGGGCTTCCGCGTTCCGTGGTCGGACGTCTTCGCCGCGCGCCATGCCGGCACGCCGCTGAAGCGCATCGCCCTGCACTTCGCTGGACGCAGCGTGCGCGGCGAGGCCGTGATCACCCGCGGCGGCATCGAGGGCGGCGCGGTCTATGCCCTCTCCGCCCCGCTGCGCGAGGCCATCGCGGCCGATGGCGTGGCGGTGCCGCGGCTCGACCTGCGGCCGGACCTCCCGGCCGAGGAGGTGGCGCGCCGGCTGTCGGCGCCGCGCCGGGGGCAGTCGCTCTCCACCTTCCTGCGCAAGGCGCTGGCGCTGCCGCCGGTCTCGATCGGGCTGGTGCAGGAGGCCCTGCATGGCGGCGCCGCGCCCGATGCGCTGCCCGCCTTGCTGAAGGCGCTGCCCCTGCGGCTGGTGGCGCCGCAGGGGCTGGAGCGGGCCATCTCCTCGGCCGGCGGCCTCTCCCTGGCGGCGCTGGACGCGTGGCTGATGCTGCGGGAGCGCCCCGGCCTGTTCGCCGCCGGCGAGATGCTGGACTGGGAGGCGCCGACCGGCGGCTACCTCCTGCAGGCCTGCTTCGCCACCGGGCTCCGCGCCGGCCAGGGCGCCGCGCGCTGGCTGTCCGCCGCCGGGGCGCCCGGCCAGGGCTGAAGCCTCAGCCCGGCTGCCGGGCCTCGGTGCCGGACTCCGGCCCCGTCTCCGGCTCCGGCCAGGCCGCGCGGGAGGGCAGCAGGAGGGAGGGACGCGGCGGCGTCAGCGGAATGCCCTCGCGGTCGAAGCGCTGCTTCAGCCGCAGGTTGAAGGCGCGGCCCACCCCCCATTGCTGCTGCGCGCGGGTGCGCAGCCCGCCCATGATGGTGATGCCCTCCGGCGTGAACTGGTCCACGCCCCAGATCTGCAGGCCGCTCAGCATGTTGGGGCCGAACTCGGGGTCGGCCCGCAGCGCCTCGCCCACCTCGGTCATGATCTCCATCACGCGGTCCAGATCGGCGTCGTAGCCCACCACCACCTTGACCGTGTAGACGCCGAAGCCGCGCGAGCGGTTCTTCATCGCCTTGATCTGGCTGAAGGGGATGGTGTGCAGCGCGCCCTCGCCGTCGCGGATGCGCACGGTGCGGATGGTGACGCTCTCCACCACCCCCGCGCGGTCGCCGGTGTCGATCGTGTCGCCGATGGCGATGGTGTCCTCGATCAGCATGAACAGGCCGGTGATGACGTCCTGCACCAGCTGCTGCGCGCCGAAGGAGATGGCCAGGCCGACGACGCCGGCACCCGCCAGCAGCGGCGCCACGTTGATGCCGAGATTGCTCATCACCGCGATGACGGTGAGCACGCAGAGCACGACGAAGGCGAAGTTGCGCAGCATCGGCAACAGAGTGCGGGCACGGGTGCTGTGGTCGCGCGGGCGGCCGCTGGCGTCGCTCGGCAGCAGCGCGTGCTCCACCGCCGTGTCCAGCGTGATCCAGATGACCCAGCCCACCAGCACCGCCACCGCGATGGAGGCGATGGGGCGGAAGATGGCGAAGCCGATGCCGCCGCTGATCCAGGCCAGCACGTCGAAGTTCCACAGCCGCAGGCAGAGCGCCACCACCAGCACGCCCGCCACCACGCGCAGCAGGCGGCGCAGCAGGCCGAGATAGCGCCCCTGCAACTGCCGGACGAGGCCGCCGCGGCCCTGCTGCATGCCCGACACCATGCGCCCCAGCATGCCCGACAGCGCGAAGGTGACGGCCATGACCAGCACGATCAGCCCGATGGTGAGCAGCGCGCGGCCGAGGAAGGAGCCCTGCCCCAGCCCCAGCAGGCGGGAGATGATGTGCCCCGCCACCAGGATCAGCGCCAGGAAGTGCCAGTTGTCGGCCACGGTGCGGCCCACGGCGCGCAGCGTGCCGCCTTTGCCGGTGGCCGCCTCGTCGCGGCTGTCCAGCAGCAGGCGGCGCACGGCGCGGCGGCGGCGCAGCACGAACAGGATGGAGACGACCACCAGCGCCGCATCCAGCGCCAGCCCGGCCAGCAGGGCCGCATCCGGCCCGATGATCCAGCGCAGCTCGGCGTCGCGCAGGTTGGAGCTGGCGGCGGCCAGGGCGGCCAGCGCCACCAGCCAGGGCAGCACGCGCCGCCGCGCGTAGCGGGCGATCTGCCAGCCGCGCAGCGGGCCCAGCAGGAAGAACAGCGGATGCCCCAGCCGCCAGACCAGCGCGCCCAGCAGGAAGGGCGTGGCCACTGCCAGGAACAGCCGCGCCTCCTGCCAGCCGCCCGGCACCATGGCCTGCCAGCCGAAGATCACCAGCGCCGCCGGCAGCAGCGGCGCCAGCCGGCGGGCCGCCTCGAGGCCGGCGGTGCGCCACAGCGCGGCGCGGCTCTCGGGCTGGAAGCGCTCGGCGTCGCGGCGCGGCCGCAGCCAGCTCAGGGCCGAAAGCCCGTAGAGCAGCGCCGCCGCCAGCCCCCAGCCGGCGCCGGCCCAGAGCACGAAGTGCCACAGGTCGCCATCACGCCAGGCGGTGCCCAGCCGGCCGGCCAACTGCTCGCCGGCGGCGGTGAGCCGGTGCCCCAGGGCGCCGCCTTCCACCTGCTCCCGCACCGACTGCCCCACATCGGTCAGC
>NZ_JCACVY010000130.1:0-12599 GCF_058833935.1 Roseomonas sp. TS2
CATCTCGTGCCCCATGGTCAGCGGCAGGTGCGGCGCCATGTGTCCATAGCCCTCGGTCCACTCATAGGCGTGCACGTCGCTGCCGCAGATGCCCACGGCCTCGATCCGCAGCAGCACCTCGCCCGGGCCGGGGGCGCCGGGCTCCGGCGCGTCCAGCGCCTCCAGCCCGGGCGCGGGGCGCGTCTTGCGCAGCGCCAGCATCAGAACGGCTCGGGGAAGTGGCCGTGATACATGGTGAGCGGCGGCTTGGCGTCCGGGTCGGTCAGCACCTCGATCAGCGCCGGCGCGCCGGAGGCGAAGGCGGCGTCCAGCGCGGCGCCCAGCTCCTCCCCCTTCGTCACGCGGTGGCCGGCGATGCCGCAGGCGCGGGCGATGGCGGCGTGGTCCACCGCGCCGAAATCGCAGGCGATGGTGTGCTCGCCGAACTTCGTGTCCTCGGCATGCTTCTGGAAGCCGAGGATGCCGTTGTTCAGCACCACCACGGTGACGGGCAGCGCCAGCCTCTGCAGCGTCTCCAGCTCCGCCCAGGAATGGCCGAAGCCGCCATCGCCGCAGAGGCAGACCACGCGCCGCTCCGGCGCCGCCACCTGCGCGCCGATGGCCAGCGGCACGCCCCAGCCAAGGCCCGCCAGGCCGCGCGGCGTCAGGAAGCGCTGCCCGGCCCGCCGGGCCGTCATGTAGATGTTGATCCAGTTGGAGGAGTAGGAGGCGTCGGCCACCATGATGCCGTCCTCCGGCAGGCGGCGGTCGATCTCGGCGGCGACGCGCTCGGGGCGCACCGGCCCGCCGTCGCGCGCGCAGACGCCGGCCACCAGGGCGCGCCACTCTTCGACCGCGGCGCCGATCTGCCGCTCCAGCGCCGGGCGCGCGGCGGCGCGGGCGGCGAGGTCCTGCCGCGCCATCGCCGCGCGCAGCGCCGCCAGCGTGGCGCGCGCGTCGCCCGTCAGGCGCAGCGCCTCGTAGTTGCGGCCGATCTCCAGCGGATCGGGGTCGATGTGGATGTAGCGGGCATCGGGCGGGTAGAGCGTCCAGCTATCCGTGCCGTTCTGGTTGGTGCGGTTGCCCACCAGCAGCACCACATCGGCCTCCGCCACCAGCGGCCGCAGCGCGCGGGCGCGGGCGCCCTGCCCCATCGTGTTGCCGACGACGCCGACCGAGAGCGGATGCGTCTCCGCCACGCTGCCCTTGCCCATGAAGGTGGTGGCCACGGGCAAATGCGCCTCCTCCTGCAGCGCCGCCAGCTCCGCCGCCGCGCCGGAGAGATGCACGCCGCCGCCGGCGATGACGATGGGCCGCGCCGCCCCCGCCAGCAGCGCCGCCGCCTCCTCGATGCGCGCCGCCTCCGGCTGCGGCCGGTCCAGCGGGTAGCTGCCGAGATTGGCGCGGCGCCGCGCCACGGGGGCGGCCCGCTCCAGCAGCAGGTCGGCCGGCAGCAGCAGCACGGCGGGGCCCGGCCGGCCGGAGGTGGCGGCGACGAAGGCCATGTCCACGTAATCCTCCAGCCGGTCCGCGCGGTCGATGCGGCGGACGAACTTGGCCACCGGGTCGAACATCCTCAGGTGGTCGAATTCCTGGAAGGCGTTGCGGTCGGCGCTGTCGCGCGTCACCTCCTGCACCAGCGCGATCACTGGCACGCTGGCCTTCAGCGCCTCGGCCAGCGGCGGCACCAGCAGGGTGGCGGCCGGCCCGTTCTGCGCCGTGACGATGCCGACCTTGCCCGAGATGCGCGCATAGCCGTCGGCCATCGTGCCGCCCATGTTCTCCTGCCGGTAGACCTTCTGCGCGATGCCGGCATGCGGCGCGGCGAGATGGAAGGCCGAGGGCAGGCTCTGCCCGAAGGTCAGGGTGACGCCGTGGCGGGCGAGCGCCTCGGCCAGGCGCAGGGCGACGGTCGCGTTCGCCGCGAGGGAGGGGGCGCTGTCTGGCATCCGGAGGTTTCCTCGTGGTATTTGGTGTTTGCTATAGCAAATGCCGGTTTGCTTGACACGTCAAGGGCGCCCCCCGATGAGTCCCGCCGCCATGGATGCCCTCCCCCCGCTTGCCCCCGTCGACCGCGAGGAAAGCCTCGCCGGCAAGGTCTATCGCCGCCTGCGCGCCGCGCTGATGTCCGGCCGCCTCTCGCCCGGCCAGAAGCTGGTGCACCGGCTGCTGGCGCAGGAGATGCAGGTGAGCCCGACGCCGGTGCGCGAGGCGCTGCTGCGCCTGGTCTCGGAAGGCGGGCTCGACCTCGACGCGCGCGGCATCGCCTGGGTGCCGCGCCTGGCGCCGGAGCGCTACAACGAGATCATGGAGCTGCGGGTGGAGCTGGAAGGCCGCGCCGCCGCCCGCGCCGCCGAGCTGGCCACGCCGGAGGACATCGCCGCGCTGCGCGCCATCCATGCCCGCGTCGCCGAGGGCCGGCTGCGCAACGATGCGCGCATGGTGCTGACCGAGAACGAGCTGTTCCATTTCCACACCATCGCCCTGGCGCGGATGCCGGTGCTGCAGCGCATGGTGGAGAGCCTCTGGGTGCAGGCCGGCCCCACCATCAACCTGCTGTTCACCGTGCCGCGCCCCGTGGCGCCGCAGGACCACCCGCATGTGGCGCTGCTCGCCGCGCTGGCGGCGCGCGACCCCGTCGCCGCCCGCGCCGCCGTGGAGCGCGACCTGCGCGAGCATGGCGCCGTGCTGGCGGACATGCTGGCCCGGCCCGCCGCGCCGGCCGGCTGAGCACGCGCCCGCCGCCACCCTTCCCGCCCAAGTCCCCGCCCCGGCCATCCGGGGCGGCTCCCGCCAGAGTCCTCACCTTGCCGGCGGGAGGCCGGCAGCGCCATGGGGCCGGCCGCCGCGGCAGCCCGGGAGGCCGCCCTGCCGGGGCGCGGCGCCGGGCGGAGGCACCCGGAGGCACCGCATCCTTGCCCGATGGATGCGCGCCAGTGCGGCGGAGGCCGCGCTGCCCTGGCGGATCGAGGACTTTGGCGGGGGCAGCGGAAGCGCCCGTCCCGCTGGAGCGGACCCGGGGGGGAGTGGCCTGGGTGCCTACGGCCGGCGCTGACATTGCCACCGGCTGAGAAGCCGACATATATCGCGCATCCCGCACGGGCACCGGGTCCGCAGGGACGATCGGAGGAGGGTGTGGAGAGCGGCGAGGAGATCCGGTTCGGCGGCTTCACCCTGCTCCCCCGCCGCAAGCGGCTGCTGCGGGAGGGCGAGCCGGTCCGCATCGGGCAACGGGCGCTCGACCTGCTGATCGCGCTGGCGCAGCGGCCGGGCGAGGTGCTCGACCGCGACGCGCTGCTCCCCGCCGTCTGGCCCGGCCGCCACATCGAGGACTCCAACCTGCGCGCCCAGGTCGCCGCGCTGCGCCGGGCGCTCGGCGAGAGCGAGGCGGAGGCGCGCCACGTGCTCACCGTGCCGGGCCGCGGGTACAGCTTCGTCGCGCCGCTGGAGACCGGGCCGGCGCCCCCCGTTCCACGCCCCGCCACGCCGACGGCGGCGGCCACGCTGCCGGTGCGGCTGCAGCCCGTGCTGGGCCGCGAGACCGATATCGGCCTCATCGCCGGGCGGTTGCGGGAGCACCGCTTCGTCAGCGTCACCGGCGCGGGCGGCATCGGCAAGACCACCGTGGCGCTGTCCGTCGCGCGGCGGCTGGCGGCGGAATACGCACAGCCGCCGCTGTTCATCGACCTCGGCACCCTGACCGACGGCGCGCTGGCGCAGGGCCGGGTCCTCGCCGCGCTGGAGTCGGAGGGGCGGGCCGAGGGCGGCCTCGCCGCCGCGCTGGCCGGGGCGCACCGGCTGGTCATCCTGGACAGCTGCGAGCCGGTGATCGGCGCCGCCGCGCGCCTTGCGGAACACCTTCTCCAGTCGGCGCCGCGGCTGCATGTGCTGGCCACCAGCCGCGAGCCGCTGCGGGCCGAGGGGGAATGGACCTACCGCCTGCCCTCGATGGAGGCGCCGCCGCCCGGCGCGGCGCCGGGCGCGCGGGAGGCGATGGGCTTCCCCGCCATCGCCCTGTTCGTCGAGCGGTTGCAGGCCGCCGGCGCCATGCCGGCGCTCACCGATGCGGAGGCAGGGCTGGTGGCGCAGATCTGCCGCCAGCTGGACGGCATTCCGCTGGCCATCGAGCTGGCCGCCACCCGCGCCGCCCAGCTCGGCCTGCAGGCCCTGGCGGAGCGGCTGGGCGACCGCTTCCGGCTGCTGATGCAGGGCCGCCGCACCGCCCTTCCCCGCCACCAGACGCTGCGCGCCACGCTGGACTGGAGCCACGGCCTGCTGCCGCCGGAGGAGCAGCGCCTGCTGCGCCGGCTCGCCGTGTTCCAGGGCTGCTTCACGCTGGAGGCGGCGCTGGCCGTCGGCGGCGACGAGGGAGAGACGGAGGCCGAGATCATCGACCGCCTCGGCAGCCTGCTGGACAAGTCCTTCCTCGCCCTGCAGGCGCGGCCGGGCGGCACGGCCTATCGCTGCCTCGACACGACGCGGCTCTACCTGGCCGGCAAGCTGGAGGAGGCGGGCGAGGCGGAGGCCACCGCGCTGCGCCACGCCAGCCATTTCGAGGCGGTGTTCCGGCGGGCCGAGGCGCTGTGGGCCGCCGTGCCGGTGGCCGAGGCGCGCGCCCGGCTGGCGCCCGACATCGACAACCTGCGCGCCGCCATCGACTGGGCCCTGGGCCCCGCCTGCCAGCGGCGCATTGGCATCGCCCTCACCCTCGCCGGCGTGCCGCTCTGGTCCTCCTTCGGCCTGATCGACGAGACGCGGCGGCGGCTGGACGCGGCCATCGCCGCCTTCCGCGCCGAGGTGGAGCAGGAGCCGCGCCTTGGCATGCGGCTCTACGCCGCGCTCGGCACCATCACGGTATTCCAGTCCGGCACGCTGGAATCCGCCTGGGTCAACACGCTGGTCTTCGCCGAGCAGCTCGGCGACGTGGAGCACCAGCTGCGCGCGCTGAACGGGCTGGCGCTCGGCGCCATGCGGCGCGACTACGGCCAGGCGCTGGCCTATGCCCACCGCTTCCGCGACATCGCCTGGGCCTCCGGCCAGCCCGATGACGGGCCTGTGGGGGACCGGCTGGTGGGCTACATCCTGCACATGCAGGGCGAGCAGGCCGAGGCGCGCCGGCTGACCGAGGCGATGCTCGCCCGCTACCCGCGCCGGGCGCTGCAGCCGCACCAGAGCAAGCTGAACTTCTATGACCAACGCATCCTCTCCAAGAGCGTGCTGGCCCGCATCCTGTGGCTGCAGGGCGAGACGGAGGCGGCCCTGGCGCTGGCCGATGAGACGGCGGCCGAGGCGCGCGCGCTGGAGCACCCCTTCAGCCATTTCTTCGCCCTGGCGCTGGGCGCGGGGCTGGTGGCCTTCCTGGCGGGCGATATGGCGCGCGCCGCCGCGGTGCGCGCGGTGATGCTGGGCGAGTTGCGGCAGACCCAGGCCTGGGTGCTCTGGGGCGAGAGCTACCAGGCGCTGGAGTGGATCGCCGCCGGCCGGATGGAGGAGGGCCTGGCGCAGCTGCGCGAGCGCATGGCGGGCATGGCGCCCACCGCCTTCAGCGCGCGGCTGCCGATCCTGCATGCCGGCGTCGCCACGGCGCTGCTGCGCCTGGGGCGGCCGGCGGAGGCGCTGGCAGCGGTCGAGGCGGCGCTGGCCGATGCGCGCGGCTGCGGCGAAGCCTGGTTCGAGCCAGAATATCTCCGCCTGGGCGGCGAATGCCGGCTGGCGCTGGGGGATGCTGGCGCGGCGGCGGCGGCGTTCCACGCGGCGCTGGCGCTGGCGGCGCGGCAGGCGGCACCGGCCTGGTCGCTGCGCGCCGCCACCAGCCTCGCCCGGATGCGCCAGGAGGGGGCTGCGGGCCAGGAGGCGGAGGCGCTGCTGGCCGGCATCGTCGCCCGCTTCCCGCCGCGGGCCGACACGCCCGACCTGCGCGCGGCACGCGCGCTGCTTGGCGAGGCTTGAGGGCAGGATCGGCCAAGCGGACCGCCCGCGCCCCTTGCCATGCTGCGCCTCCGCCGGATGGCGGATGGTCATGGCCAGGGCGAGGATCGCGGCGTGTCGTTCGGAGCGGGCAATGGCGGCGCGGGCAGGCTGGCCGGCAAGGTGGCGCTGGTCACCGGCGGCTCGCGCGGCATCGGCCGGGCGGCGGCGCTGGCCCTGGCGGAAGCCGGCGCGGCGGTGGCCATCAGCTTCCGCCACGATGCCGACCGCGCCGCCGAGGTGGTGCGCGCGATCGGGCGGCGCGGCGGGCGGGCCGCCGCCTACCAGGCCGACCAGGGGCGGGCGGACGACATCCACCGCATGGTGCGCGCCGTGCGCGAGGAGTTCGGCGCGCTCGACATCCTGGTCAACAACGCGGCGCATTTCGTCACCGGCCCGGTGGACGACCCGGATATCGACGGCGCGGCCCTGGCGGCGCAGGCGGCGGTGAACATCGGCGGCGTCTTCACCGCCATCCGCGCGGCGGCGCCGCTGATGCGGCCGGGCGGGCGGATCATCACCATGGGCTGCGCCGTGGCCGGCTTCGTCGGCGGCGCGGGGCTGGCCGACTACGCCGCCACGCGTGCGGCGGTGGTCGGCTTCAGCAAGGGCGCGGCGCGCGACCTCGGGCCGCTCGGCATCACCGTCAACGTGGTGCAGGCGGGGCCGATCAACACCGAGCACAACCCGGCCGACGGCCCCTTCGCGGCACCGCAGCGCTGCGGCACCGCGCTCGGCCGCTTCGGCGAGCCGGAGGAGGTGGCGGCCGGCATCCTGTTCCTGGCCAGCCCGGAGGCCTCCTTCGTCACCGGGGCGGTGCTGGCGATCGACGGCGGCTACGGCGCCTGAGCGGCCACCCGTCGCCGGGCTTGGCAGGGCAAGGCCCCCCGGCGCATTTTGCGCGCATGTCCACGCATGAACCCCGCCGGCCCCTCTGGCGGCTTCTCCTGGCCCTGGCGCCGGCCCTGGCGGCCGCGCCGGCCGGCGGCGCGGCGGAGCTGCGCATCGGCATGGCGGTCTCGCCAACCACGCTGGACCCGCATTTCCACGCCGACGCGGCCAATTTCGCCCTGCAGCGGCATCTCTTCGAGGCGCTGCTGCAATGGAGCCATGACGGCCGCCTGCTGCCGATGCTGGCCCGCCAGTGGACACCGCTGGCCGGCGGCGCGGGATGGGAGCTGCGGATGGACCCCGCGGCGCGCTTCGCCGACGGAACGCCGGTGCGGGCCGAGGACGCCGCCGCCAGCCTGCACCGCGCCATGACCATCCCCGACAGCCCCGGCCGCTACACGCCCTTCCTGGTGGGGCTGCGGCGTGTGGAGGTGGCGGCGCCGGACGTGCTGCGCCTGTACACCGAGGGCCCGGCGCCGCTGCTGCCGAACGGGCTGACGACCATCCTGGTGGTGCCCGCCCGCATCGCCGCCACGGCAGCGCCGGCCGCGTTCAACGCCGGCGCCGCCGTCCTGGGCAGCGGTCCGTTCCGCCTGCGCGCCTATCGCCGTGGCGAGGGCGCCCTGCTGGAGCGCGACGAGGGCTGGTGGCAGGCCGCCCGTCGGCCGGCGCCGGAATGGAAGCGGGTCAGCCTGCGCGTCCTGCCGCAGGACAGCGCCCGGCTCGGCGCGCTGCTGGCCGGGGAGCTGGACCTGATCGAGAACCTGCCGCCGCGCGACGCGCGGGGCGTGGCCGGAACCCTGGGGCTGCGCCTGGTGCGCCAGCCCGGCACGCGGGTGATGTACGTGGCGCTCAACCACCGCCCGGAGCTCCGCCCCGGCGAGGCCAACCCGCTGGCCGACCCGCGTGTGCGGCGCGCCCTCTCCCTGGCGCTGGACCGCGCCGCGCTGGCCGCCCAGGTGATGGATGGCGAGGCAGCGCCGACCGCGCAGATCATGCCGCCCGGGCGTGACTCAGCCGACCCCGCCCTGCGGCCGGCGGCGCCCGACCGGGCCGGGGCGCGCCGGCTGCTGGAGGAGGCCGGCTGGGGCCGGGGGCTGCGGCTCGAGCTGTCCGGCACCACCGACCGCTTCACCAATGACGAGCAGCTGTTGCAGGCCCTGGCGCAGATGTGGCGGCAGGCGGGCATCGAGGTCTCGGTCGAGGCCTCGCCCGCCATCAGCTTCTTCCCGCGCTACGGCGCCGGGCGGTTCTCGATGGCCCTGTTCGGCTGGCTGACCGGGCCGGGCGAGCCGAACAGCTTCCTCACCGCCCTGCTCGCCAGCCGCGACCCGGCGCGCGGGCGCGGCGCGTTGAACGGCACCGGCTACGGCAATCCGCGCCTCGACGCGCTGATCGACACCGCCCTCGCCACGCCCGGGGCCGGGCCGCGCAACGCGCTGTGGCGGGAGGCGGCGCGCCTTGCCCTCGACGAGGACGTGGCGCTGCTGCCGCTGTTCCACCAGGCCAGCCTCTGGGCGATGCGCGCCGGCATCACCTACGACGCGCGGGTGGACAGCCTGACCCTGGCGCTGGACGCGCATCAGGCGGCCGCGCCCTGAAGCACGGACTCCGGCGGGGTGGCCCGCGCCGCCGCGGGCCGGCGCCCCTGGCTGCGGCGCCACGCCGCCGGGCTGACGCCCATCGCCCGCCGGAAGCGCTTGGTCAGGTGCGGCTGGTCGCAGAAGCCGCATTCCTGCGCGATCTCGGACAGGCCGAGCGCCGTGCCCAGCATCATCGCCCGCGCCCGCGCCAGCCGCCGCTCGAGGATGAAGGCGTGCGGCGAGGTGCCCAGGCTGGCGCGGAAGGCGCGCGAGAAATAGCCGGCGCTGAGCCCCACCAGCCCGGCCAGGCTGGAGATGGGGATCTCCTCGGCCAGATGCGCGTCCACATGGCGCAGGATCCTGCCGATCTGCCAGGGCGCCAGGCGGCTGGAGAGGGATGCTTGCGGCATGGTCAAGGTCCTCGGCAAGGGCGCCCCATGGCGCCGCTGCCGGGAGAGTTCCGCCGGTGGCCGGCGGGAGCGAGTGAACTGCCGTGAAAAGCTGTGAAGCGCCCTGCTGGAGCATCCTCCGGCCGGGCGGAATCAGCCGGGCCGGAGGATGCTCTGGCTGGCCAGGAAATGCCGCACGCGCGGCGCCTCGGGGCCGGTGTGGAAGCGGTGGAGCTCGGCCTGCAGGTCGGCATCGGCCCGCGCCACGCGGCGGTGCTGGCGCAGGTGCTCGGCCCAGGATTCCACCATGAACCACTCGACCATCAGCGCCGGATCGGCGGCATCCTCGGCCACGCCCCAGCCATAGGCGCCATCGCGCCGCCGCGCGGCGGAGAGGCGATGGATGGCCGCCAGGAACGCGCCCCGCGCCGCGGGCGCGACACGGTACTCGATGAGGACCAGCACTGGCCCCCGGTCCTGCGCCACGGGCGCGGCCAGCAGCGGCTCGGGCCAGTGGTTGGAGGGGGTGAGGTCCGCCTCGCCGCGCGGCAGGGGGATGCGCCGCAGCACCAGGGCCGAGGCCGCCAGCGCCAGCGCGGCCACCCATAGCGTCCAGGGCACGCCGAGCGCCTCGGCCACCGCGCCCCAGAGCAGGCTGCCCGCCGTCATCGCGCCGTTGAACACGGTGAGGTAGACCGCCAGCGCCCGGCCGCGCACCCAGTTGGGCAGGATGGCCTGCGCGGTGCCGTTCAGCCCGGTCAGCGCGGCGATCCAGGCCATGCCGAGCAGCACCAGCACCACCGGCGCCAGGGCGCGCGGCGGCGCGAAGGCGAGCAGCGCCATGACGGCGGCGGTGAGCAGGGCCGAGGCCAGCAGCACCCCGTCGATGTCGAGGCGCGCGCGCAGCCAGGGCAGCACCATGGCGCCGAGGATGGCCCCCGCCCCCACCGCGCCCAGCAGCAGGCCGTAATAGCTGGCGTCGCCGCCGAGCAGCTGCCGCGCCACCAGCGGCAGCAGCGCCCAGACCGCGCTGGCCAGCAGGAAGAACAGCGCCGCGCGCAGCAGCACCACATGCAGCTCCCGGCTGGCGCGCGCATAGCGCAGCCCGGCGCGGAAGGCGCCGGCGAAGCGCTCGTCGAGCGGGTCCTCCGCCCGCTTCGCCCGCCGCCAGAGCAGCAGCGCGGCGATGACCACGACATAGCTGGCGACATCCGCCGCATAGGTGACGGCGGCGCCGAAGCTGGCCAGCAGCAGCCCGCCCGCCGCTGGCCCGATGGCGCGGGCGATGTTGATGCCGAGCGAGTTCAGCGCGACCGCGTCGCGCGTGTCGCGCGGGGGCACCAGCTCCGGCACGATGGCCTGCCAGGTGGGCGCCATCAGCGCGGCGCCGATGCCGCCGAGGAAGGTCAGCCCCGCCAGCGCGGCCACCGAGGCGAGGCCCGCCTGCGCCAGCAGCATCAGCGAGAGGCTGACCCCCGCCAGCAGCAGTTGCACGGCGAGGAGGAACTTCCGGCGGTCGAGGATGTCGGCCAGGACGCCGGCGGGGATCGCCAGCAGGAACACCGGCAGCGTGGCGGCGGCCTGGATCAGCGCCACGGCGGCCGGGCCGGCGGCGGCCTCGGTGACCAGCCAGGCGCTGGCGACGTCGCGCATGAAGCTGCCGATGTTGCCGATGACGGTCGCGCCCCAGAGCAGCGCGAAGGTGGGCTGCAGCAGCGGCCCGAAGCCGCTGCGTGCCCGCGGCTCAGCGGCCATGGCCGCGCTCCCACAGGAAGGCCAGGAGAAAGGCGCCGGCGAGGCCCGGATGCTCGCGGAAGGCATTCGCCGTCATGAAACGCTCCTGCCCGGGCGGCAGCGCCCGGCAGCGGTGGGCGATGAAGGTGGCAGCCCGGGCGAAGGCGCCGAGCGCCGGCGCGCCGAGCCGGGCCAGCGCGGGATGCCTGTGGGGCAGCAGGCACGGCATGGCTCAGAAGGCCCAGCAGGAGCAGCCGAGCGCGCCCCAGAAGCCGGCATCCTGCCTGGCGGGCGTGGCGGCGCCCCAGGCGCGGGCATGGCCGTGCCCGTGCACGCCGCAGGCCGTGGCGCAGCAGGCCGCGAGCCGGGCGAAGGCGCCCCGCTTCTCCTGGCCGCGCCGGCCCTGGTAGCCGCCGAAGCGGCGCACGGGAGACCAGTCCGGCATCGCCGGCGGCAGCTCCGGCGCCAGCGGCGCGTAGCCGCCAGTGCCGTGCACGACGCGGCCGCCCACCACCGTCAGCACCGAGGTGATGTCCTGGATCTCGTCGCCGGGAACGTCGAAATAGTCGCGGTCCAGCACGGCGAGGTCGGCGAGCTGGCCCTCCGCGACCTGGCCCTTCCTGCCTTCCTCGTTGGAGAACCAGGCGACCTTCTCGGTCAGCATGCGCAGCGCCGTCTCGCGGTCCAGCGTGTTGCGCTCGGGCGTGATGCGGGTGCCGCCGACGGTGCGCCCAGTGGTGAGCCAGGAGAGCGCCACCCACGGGTTGTAGGAGGCGACGCGCGTGGCATCCGTCCCGGCCGAGACCTTGACGCCCATCTCCAGCATCTTCGCCACGGGCGGCGTGGCCTCGGCGGCGCGGGCGCCGTAGCGCTCGACGAAATACTCGCCCTGATAGGCCATGCGGTGCTGCACCGCGACGCCGCCGCCGAGCCGCGCGATGCGCTCGAGCGACCGCTCGCTCACCGTCTCGGCATGGTCGAAGATCCAGTGCAGCCCGCCGATCGGCGTCTCGGCATCGACCTTCTCGAACACGTCGAGGGCGCGGGCGATGGTCTGGTCGTAGGTGGCGTGCAGCCGCCAGGGCCAGCGGTTCTGCACCAGAACCCGCACCACCTGCTCCAGCTCCGGCTCCATCGCGGGCGGCATCTCCGGCCGCTCGACGCGGAAATCCTCGAAGTCGGCGGCGGAATAGACCAGCATCTCGCCGGCGCCGTTCAGGCGGAAATAGTCGTCGCCCTGCCGGTAGGTGTTCTCCGCCGTCCAGCGGAGGAAATCCTCCTTCTCCTGCTTCGGCTTCTGCGTGAACAGGTTGTAGGCGATGCGCACGGTCAGCTGGCCGTCGGCCGCCAGCTTCTGGATGACCTGGTAGTCCTCCGGGTAGTTCTGGTTGCCGCCGCCGGCATCGATGGCGCTGGTGACGCCGAGCCGGTTCAGGTCGCGCAGGAAGTGGCGGGTGGAGTTGAGCTGGTAGTCGAAGGGCAGCTTCGGGCCGCGCGCCAGGGTGGCGTAGAGGATGGTGGCGTTGGGGCGGGCCAGCAGCAGGCCGGTGGGCGTGCCGTCCGGGCCGCGCTGGATCTCGCCGCCGGGCGGGTTCGGCGTGTCCCTGTCGTAGCCCACGGCGCGCAGCGCGGCGGCGTTCAGCAGCGCGCGGTCATACAGGTGCAGGATGAAGACCGGCGTCTCCGGCGCGGCGGCGTTGATCTCGTCGAGCGTCGGCAGCCGCTTCTCCACGAACTGGTGCTCGGTGAAGCCGCCGACGATGCGCACCCATTGCGGCGGCGGCGTGGTGGCGGCCTGCCGCTTCAGCATCGCCATCGCGTCGGCGAGGGAGCGCACGCCGTCCCAGCGCAGCTCCATGTTGTAGTTCAGGCCGCCGCGGATGAGATGCAGGTGGTTGTCGAACAGGCCGGGGATGAGGCGGCGGCCGGCGAGGTCGATCACCCGCGTGCCGGCGCCGGCGGTGGGCAGGATGTCCCGCGCCGCGCCCACGGCGCTGAAGCGGCCGGCGGTGATGGCCACCGCCTCGGGCTGCGGGTTGGCGCGGTCCAGCGTGGT
>NZ_JCACVY010000131.1:0-12536 GCF_058833935.1 Roseomonas sp. TS2
TGGACGGCGACATCCAGCTCGCCGTGGCGGAGCTGCTGGCGCAGGGCATCACCTATCGCGACCTGCGTGGCACGGCGAAGCTGGCCGATGGCCGGCTGGCGGTGGCGCCGCTGGCGGTGACGCTGCCCGGCGGCCGCCTCAGTGGCCGCCTCGGCGCCGACGGCACCGGCCCCGCGCAGCGCCTGACCCTGGCGCTGCGGCATGAGGGCGCCGGGCTGGACCTGCGGCCGCTGCTCCAGGCCTATGGCCTGCCCGGCCAGGCCAGCGGCCGGCTGGAGCTGGAGGCGGACCTCTCCGGCACGGGCGCCGACCTGCGGGCGCTGGCGGGCAGCCTGGGCGGGCATCTCGGCCTCGCCCTGGCCAATGGGCAGATCGACAACCGCCTGCTGGACCGGCTGGGCGGCGATCTGCGCCGCATGCTGGTGCCCAACGCGCCCACCGAGGGCGGCACGCCGCTGCGCTGCCTCGCCCTGCGGCTGAACCTGCGCGAGGGCGTGGCGCGACCCCAGGCGATGCTGCTCGAGACGGGGCTGGCCGATGTGGTGGGCAGCGGCCGCATCGACCTCGGCCAGGAGACTCTGGCGCTGCGCCTGCTGCCGCAGGTGCGGCTGGGCGGGCTGGGGCTGACGGCACCGGTGCTGGTGGGCGGAACGCTGGCCGCGCCGAGCTACCGGCTGGACCCGGCCGGCGTGGCCGAGGCCACCGCCGGCATCGTGGGCGATCTGGTAGCGCGGCAGATGGAGAACCAGGACTCCGTCCTCGGCCAGCTGGCCCAGCAGCTCGCCGGGCGCGGCAATGCCCTGCCCGACTGCGCCCAGCAACTGGCCGTGGCACGCGGCGGGCGCAGCGGCCCCGTGCCGGCGCCACGCCCTGCCTCCCAGGGGCAGGAACGCCCCGCCAGCCCGGTGGACCTGCTGCGCGGCCTGCTCGGCCGCTGAGCGGGCCCGAGGCCCGGGCACGAAAAAGGCGCGGGGGCGTTCTCCGCTCCCCGCGCCGTTCCTGTTTCGCCTTGCTGCCTTACTCGGCCGCGGCGGCATCGTCCGGGTCGGGCCCGGCCACCATCAGGCTGTTGGCGACGATGCCGGACTGGGCACGGATGCGCTGCTCGACGCTGTCCGCCATGGCAGGGTTGTCGCGCAGGTACTGCTTGGCGTTCTCCCGCCCCTGGCCGATGCGCTGACTGTCGCAGCTGAACCAGGCGCCGGACTTCTCGACGACACCGGCCTTCACGCCGAGGTCGAGCAGCTCGCCCACCTTCGAGATGCCCTCGCCGTACATGATGTCGAACTCGACCTGCCGGAACGGCGGGGCCATCTTGTTCTTCACCACCTTGACGCGGGTCTGGTTGCCGACGACCTCGTCACGGTCCTTGATCTGGCCGATGCGGCGGATGTCGAGACGGCAGGAGGCATAGAACTTCAGCGCGTTGCCGCCCGTCGTCGTCTCCGGGTTGCCGAACATGACGCCGATCTTGAGCCGGATCTGGTTCAGGAAGATCAGCAGCGTGTTGGAGCGCGAGACGGAGCCGGTCAGCTTGCGCAGCGCCTGGCTCATCAGCCGGGCATGCAGGCCGACATGGCTGTCGCCCATCTCGCCTTCCAGCTCGGCGCGCGGCACGAGGGCGGCGACGCTGTCGACCACCAGCACGTCGACGGCGCCGGAGCGCACCAGCGTGTCAGCGATCTCGAGCGCCTGCTCGCCGGCGTCGGGCTGGCTGATCAGCAGGTTGTCCACGTCCACGCCCAGCTTGCGGGCATAGCCGGGGTCGAGCGCGTGCTCGGCGTCGAGGAAGGCGCAGGTGCCGCCCTGCTTCTGCGCCTGGGCGATGGCATGCAGCGCCAGCGTGGTCTTGCCCGAGCTTTCCGGCCCGTAGATCTCGACGATGCGGCCCTTCGGCAGGCCACCGATCCCGAGCGCCAGGTCGAGGCCCAGCGAGCCCGTGGAGATCACCTCGACCTCGTCGGATTGCTGCTTCGCGCCCATGCGCATGATCGAGCCCTTGCCGAAGGCCCGTTCAATCTGGCTGAGCGCGGCGTCGAGCGCCTTGTTCTTATCCATTCTGGAACCTCTTAGCCCTTCGGCTCTGTTCGTCTCGCAACCGGGCACGGCGAGGAGCCGGTCCGTATGACTGGAATAACATGTGAGCGGGGCAAAGGTCGCGTCCCCATGCCGCCCTGGTGTTCGCTATATGTTCATGATTGCGGCGTTCCGCAAGAGGCTCCCGCAACATCCGCCAGATCAGCCACAGCCGCCGTCAGCTCGGCGGCGGTGTAGGGCTTGGCGAGGAAGCGCAGGCCCTGGTCGGACAGCCCTTCTTCTACCACGGACGGTGCATATCCGCTCACCAGAAGCACGGGCAGGCGGGGATTGCGGGCCCGCAATGCCCGCGCCAGGGCGGGGCCGTCCATGGCGCCAGGCATCATCACGTCGCTGACCAGCAGGGCGGGCGGCGATTCGGCCGCCAGGGCCAGTGCCGCCTCGGCATCCTCCGCCGCCAGCACCGGCCAGCCGGCGCGGCGCAGGGTGCGCTCGGCCAGCCGGCGCAACGGCGCCTCGTCCTCGACCAGCAGCAGCGGCCCGCCGCCGGCCGGGGCGGCCATGGGAGCCTCGGCCGGGTCGGGCTCGGCTTGGGCGGGCTCGGCTTGGGCGCGATCGGTGGGCAGGCTGGCGGCGGGCGGGCTGGCGGCAGGCGGCGATGGCGGCCCGGCAGCCGGCGCCTCGGTGCGCGGCAGCAGGATGCGGATTCGGGTGCCCTGCCCCGGCCGGCTTTCCACCGCGATATAGCCGCCCGATTGCCGCACGATGCCATACACCGTGGCCAGCCCCATGCCGGTGCCGCCCTGCTGCGGCCTGCTGGTGAAGAACGGCTCGAAGATGCGCGGCAGGATCTCGGGCGGGATGCCGTGGCCGGTGTCGCGCACCTCCAGCACCGTCCAGCGCCCGGCCGGAATCGGCTCGGGCATGGCCGGCTCCGGCTGGAGCAGCAGCGCGCGGCTGGTCGCCAGGGTCAGGCGCCCGCCCTCCGGCATGGCCTGACGGGCGTTCATCGCCAGGTTCATCAGCACGCGGTCGAGCTGGGAGGGATCGATCCGCACCAGGCGCCCGGGCGAATCCAGCACCAGCTCCAGCGCGATGGCCCGGCCGAGCAGCGGGCGCAGCATCCGCGCCATCTCGGAGACGGCGGTGTTCAGCGGCACCAGCCGCGGCTCCAGCACCTGCTGCCGCGCATAGGCCAGCAATTGCCGCACCAGCCCCGCACCCCGTTGCGCCGCCTGCCGCACCTGCTCCAGCTCCGCGGCGAGAGCCGGATCGGGGTTCTCGCCCAGATGCCGCCGCGCCTCCTCCGCAGCGCCCAGCACCACGCTCAGCAGGTTGTTGAAGTCGTGCGCGATGCCACCGGCCAGCCCGCCCAGGGCCTGCAGCCGGTCGGACTCGGCGAGCTGGGCGGCCAGGGCCTTGCGGGGGGCGGCATCGGTCAGCAGCAGCACCGCCTCCCCCTGCGGCAGGGCGACGCGGCGTGGCAGCACGATCAGGCCCGGCTGCCCCAGGGGCGCGGCCAGGCGAAGCTCCGGCGGCTCCGGGCCGCCCGCCAGCCATTGCTGCAAGGCAGCGCGCGATTCGGGCGCGAAGATCAGTGTGATGGGCGTACCCGTCCGCAGAGGCAGGCTGGGTTCCAGGGCCGCGCGCAGGGCCGCGTTGCCTCCGCGAAGCCTGGCGGCGCCGTCGAGCCAGAGGGCGGGCTCGGGCAGGCCGGCCAGGAGGGACTGGAAGGCCGCCGGGCTGCGCCGCAGAGAGGCACGCCAGCGGGGCCAGAGATCGCGCAGGGGCATGGCCATGCGGTCATAGCATCACGATTTGGTGACGTCAGTCTTTCTTGGCCAGGCCGATCTGCCCGAGGGTCTCGCTGAGCACGGCGCGGGCATTGGCCAGCACGGTACGGTTGCGGGTGTCGGTGCCGGCCGGCAGGGGAAGGCCCGCCAACGGCCCGGCCGGGGCAGTCCTGGTGGTGCGGATGGCGGCGGGGGTGGTGGCGGAAACGTCGCCGGAAAGGCGCATGGCCACGGCCAGCAGCCGTTCCGATGGCGCCATCAGGCTGGCCACGCAGCTATCGAGCGCCTCGTTGATTTCCATCGTGCCTCCGGTTCCGCAGCGGGAGGACAGCAGGATGGAAGGCGCTGGTAAGGATTCGGTTAGGACGGTGCCGCTGCAGGTTTCGGTAACGAAGGCCCGTCTAGCCTGCCGCCATGTCCGCCACCGCCCTGCCTGCCCTGCTGGCCGCCCTCGATTCCCTGGAGACGACGCTGAAGCTGGCCGAGGCGCTGGCCACGGGCGGCCGCTCCATCGATCTGGAGGGGCTGGATGCCGAGGTCACCGCCCTCTGCGCCGCCGCCCTCTCCCTGCCCGCCGCAGAGCAGGCCGAGGCCGGGTGGGCGCTGCGCCGGCTGCGCGGGCGGGTGGAGCGGTTGCAGCGCCTGGTTTGAAGCGGCGCGCGGGCCGGGCAAGGGAAGGATTGTGTCCTTCCCTTGCGCCGCCGCATCAGCCCTGCGGCAGATGCTTGCTGATGTAGGGCGGCAGGTTGAAGGCGCCGGTGTGGATCTCGGGCGTCCAGTACTGCGTCTGGCCCAGGATGCCGGCGGCCTCGGCGCGGGCGCGGATGGTGGCGGTGTCCACCTGGCGCAGCGTGGCGTCCTTCGCCGCCCAGCCCAGCGTCATGAAGCCGCCGACATAGGTCGGCACGGCGGCGACATAGGCCCAGATGTCGGCGAACACCTTGCCGCGGCGCAGGCTGGTCTCGGCCAGCTCCTCCGCCTGCATGGCGGGCACGCCGCACTGGTTGACGATGAGGCCGCGGTCGGAGAGCAGGCGCGCCGCGTTGGCGTAGAACTCGTCCGTGAACAGCACCTCGCCGACGCCGATCGGGTCGGTGGAATCGACGATCACCACGTCGAAGCTGCCGGCCTCGGCCTTGCGGACGTAGTCGATGCCGTCACCCACGATCACCTCGGCGCGCGGATCGTTCCAGGCGTCGCCGGCGATGTCGGGCATGTGCTCCTTGCAGAGCCGGATCACCTCGCCGTCGATCTCGACCATCACGGCGCGCTCGACATTGCGGTGCTGCAGCACGCGCTTCAGCACGCCACCATCGCCGGCGCCGATGATCAGCACGCGCTTGGCGTCGCCATGCGCCAGCAGCGGCACATGCGTCAGCATCTCCTGATAGACGAACTCGTCCTTCTCGGTGATCTGCACCACGCCGTCGAGCAGCATGACGCGCCCGTGGCTGTAGCTCTCGAACAGCATGATGTCCTGGAAGTCGCTCTGCACGCGGGCCAGTTCGCGCTTCACCAGGAAGCGCTGGCCCCACTCGGCGTAGAGCGTCTCGTTCACCCAAGAATCGGTCGGCATGGAGGAAATCCTCGGTCAGGAAACACAAGAAGGGGGCGGGATCCTGAGACCCCGCCCCCGCCTCGTCACGTGAAAGGCTGATGTCAGCCGATCAGGCCGCGCTTGTGCTCGGCGAGCTGCACGCGCTCCGGCCCGAAGCCCTTCTTCAGGATCGGCACCGCCTTGTACGGATTGCAGATCCCGCAGACGAAGATGTCGAGCGCCGCGTAGGCACGCTCCGGCCAGGTGTGGATCGAGATGTGGCTCTCGGCCAGCACCAGCACGCCGGACACACCGTCGGGCGCGAAGTGATGGAAGTGACCGTGCAGGATGGTCGCGCCGGTTTCGATGGCGGCCTCGCGCAGAACGGAATCGATATGCGCGGGGTCGTCGAGATTCGTGGCGCCCCACAGATCGACGATCAGATGCGTGCCGGCAAAACGCACACCATCACGCTCGACGAAGTGGTCCTTCGCCTCGCCGTGAGTATCAACAGACTGGGCTTCGCTCGGGCTGCAATCCGAAACCATCCCCAGCGGAGAAACGAGAGCGTCCATGGTTTGAGGGCTCCTTCCCACCAGAAGATGACCAGGGTGATCGTGGATCGATCAGGTCAACGAGGCGGCATATGGGGCATGGGGGGTCCTCCCCGCAACAGAAATCGGGACTTTGAGGCCGAAAAAAACGCGGGTCGTTCCCGCGTTCAGCGCGTATCTCGCCGCGCCGCCCCCCTCCCGCTCCGCAAATGCCCCCCGTGGACAGGGTCAGGGCTCGGAAAATCTTCTGTCACAATCCGCCCGGCGTCGAAAACCGCATCTTGGCCCTTGCCCGGCCTGGAAAGCCTGCTATACCGCCGCCCTGCGCTGGATGGGTGGCCGAGCGGTCGAAGGCGCACGCCTGGAAAGTGTGTATACCTCAAAAGGGTATCGTGGGTTCGAATCCCACCCCATCCGCCACGGCCGTCCTGGCCGAACCAGCCTCCGGGCCTTCCGAAATTCCGCTGACTGCAACAGGCAAGAAGAAGCCCCGCCGCGCTTGCGCGGGCGGGGCCGGTGTTTTGCCGCGCGGTGCGGGCCGGTTCAGGCGGCGCGCGTCTTCAGCCGGCTGGCGAAGCTCTTGCGGAACTTGGCCACCTTCGGCGCCACCACCATCCGGCAGTAGCCACTCCACGGGTTGCGGGCGAAATAGTCCTGGTGCTCCGGCTCGGCCGGCCAGAAGGTGCCGGCGGGCTCCAGTTCCGTCACCAGCGGCGCCGGCCACAGCTGCTCAGCTTCGATCTCCGCCATCACCTGCCGCGCCGTCGCGGCCTGTGCCTCGGAGGTGGTGAGGATGATGCTGCGGTATTGCGGGCCGACATCGGCGCCCTGCCGGTCCTTCGTCGTCGGGTCGTGCAGGGTGAAGAAGATGCGCAGGATGTCGGCGTAGGAGATGGCGGCGGGGTCGAACACCACCTTCACCACCTCGGCATGGCCAGTGCGCTTGCCGCAGACCTGCTCGTAGGTCGGGTTCTCGGCATGGCCGCCGGCATAGCCGGAGACCACCTCGGTCACGCCGATCAGGTCGCGGTAGGCGGCGTCGATGCACCAGAAGCAGCCGCCACCCAGGATGGCGGTCTCCTGCGGGGCATTCTCAGGCATGGGGTTCTCCTTGCTTGGGATGTCGAGCACGGAGATGGGGTCGCGGAGCGCTCCGCGCATCCCCGGCCGCTTGCGCGCCGCACGGGGCGGGGCCACCGTCGCGGCCATGGAATCGCACACCCCCTTCCCCGCCCAGGACCCGGCCCAGGCCGGGTTCGACCCCGCCGCCCTGGCCGAGGCCGTGGCCTTCGCCCAGGCGCATGAGAGCCCCTTCCCGCGCGACATCCTGGCGCATCTGGAATCCGGCTATTTCGAGCCGGCGCCGGACAACGAGGTGCTGGGCAACACCGCGCCGCGCGGCGCGCCGAACGGGCTGGTCCTGCGCCACGGCAAGCTGGTGGCCCATTGGGGCGACACGCGGCAGGTGGACATGACCTTCAGCGTGGCCAAGAGCTACCTGGCGCTGCTGGCCGGCCTGGCGCTCGGCGACGGGCTGATCGACAGCCTCGATTCCCGCGTCTCCGCCAGCGTGGACGACCCGGCCTTCGCCGGGCCGCACAACGGCGCCATCACCTGGCGGATGCTGCTGGACCAGACCAGCGAGTGGGAAGGCACCCTGTTCGGCAAGGCCGACCGCATCGACCGCGGGCGCGACCTGAAGCGCGAGGGCAGCGGCCCCAAGGGCCATGAGCGCCCGCTGAAGACCCCCGGTACCTACTGGGAATACAACGACGTCCGGGTGAACGCCCTCTCCCTCGCCCTGCTCCACCGCTTCCGCCGCCCGCTGCCGGAGGTCTTCGCCGAGCGCATCATGGCGCCGATCGGCGGCAGCACGGATGGGCGCTGGGAAGGCTACCGCACCAGCTTCGTCGAGATCGACGGGCAGCGCATCCAGTCCGTCTCGGGCGGCGGGCACTGGGGCGGCGGCGTCTTCACCCATGCCGAGGACCAGGCGCGCATCGGCCTGCTGATGCTGGGCGACGGCGCGTGGGAAGGCCGCCGCGTGCTGCCCGAGGGCTGGGTGGCCGCCTGCACCACCCCCTGCCGGCTGAACGCCGATTACGGCCTGCTCTGGTGGCTGAACGGCCAGGGCCGCTACCCGGGCGCCAGCCGCGCCAGCTTCTTCGCCCAGGGCGCGGGCGGCAACTACATCTGGATCGACCCCGAGAACGGCCTCGTCGCCACCTTCCGCTGGCTCGACCCGGCGGCGCTGCCGGAGATGACGGCCCGCGTCACCGCCGCGCTGCGCGCCGGCTGAGGCAACCACCGCCATCAGGAAAGGGGGAGCGGCGCCGCTCGCCGCTTGCCCCGCCCTTCCCGCGCGCCCAGGCTCGCCAGCCGACAGCCGAGGGAGAGACCGCATGACCGCCTCCGCCTTCCCCCGCCGTGCCGCCCTGCAACTGGGCGCCGGGCTCGCCGCCGCCGGCACGCTGGGCCGCCCGGCCCTGGCGCAGTCGGCGGCGCGCACGCTGCGCTTCGTGCCGCACACCAACCTCCAGACCCCCGACGCGCTGCAATCCAGCACCCTCATCTCGCTGAACGCCGCGCACGCCATCTGGGACCAGCTCTACGGGCTGGACAGCAAGCTGCAGCCGCGCCCGCAGATGGCGCAGGGCCACGAGCTTTCGGAGGACCGCCTGCGCTGGCGGTTCCGCCTGCGCGCGGGCCTGCGCTTCCACGACGGCGAGCCGGTGCGCGCCGCCGACTGCGTCGCCTCGATCAACCGCTGGTCGCAGCGCGACCTGTTCGGCAAGCGCCTCGCCGCGCAGCTGGAGGAGATGCGCGCCACCAGCGACACGGAATTCGAGATCCGGCTGAAGCAGCCCTACAACCAGCTGCTCTACGGCCTCGGCGCCACCGCCTGCTACATCATGCCCGAGCGCGTGGCGCAGACGCCGGCCACCACCACCGTCGCCGACTTCACCGGCAGCGGCCCCTTTGTCTTCCGCCGCGACGAATGGGTCTCCGGCGCCTCCGTCGTCTTCACCCGCAACGAGGCCTATGTGCCGCGCGACGAGCGGCCCGACATGTGGGCCGGCGGCAAGGTGGCGAAGCTCGACCGGATCGAGTGGCGCATCATGCCCGATCCCTCCACCGCCATCTCCGCCCTGCAGACGGGCGAGGTGGACTGGCTGGAGCGCCCCCTGGCCGACCTGCTGCCGCTGCTGCGCGGCCGGCGGGGGCTGGAGGTGAAGACCATCGACCCGATCGGCGTCTGGGCCGAGCTGCGGCTGAACGACAGCGTGCCGCCCTTCGACAACCCGGCGATGCGCCGCGCCCTGTTCCCGGCGCTGCGGCAGGTGGACTACATGCAGTCGCTGGTGGGCAGCGACCCCTCCCTCTACCGCACCGGCGTCGGCGCCTTCCTGCCCGGCTCTCCCGCCGCCAGCGATGTGGGGCTGGAGGCCGTCACCGGCGAGCGCAGCATCGAGCGCGCGCGGCAGGCGGTGAAGGCGGCGGGCTACCAGGGCGAGACCATCATCCAGATGGCCGCCACCGACATCAGCTCCGCCGCCGCCATGTCGCCCGTGGCGCAGCAGATGCTGCGCGAGATCGGGCTGAACGTCGATTACCAGAGCGTGGACTGGGGCACGCTGATCAGCCGCGCCAATGCCGCCGGCGCCGCCGAGCGCGCCAACTGGCACTGCTACTGCACCGGCTGGGCGGGGCTGTGGGTCTCCAACCCCGGCAGCCACCTGCATCTCTACGGCACCCGTCCCAACCCGCGCCTGGAGACGCTGCGCGACGCCTGGTTCGACGCGGCGGATGCCGCCGCGCAGCAGCGCATCACTCGCGAGATGCAGGCCATCGCCTTCGAGGAGCCGCCCTTCCTGCCGCTCGGCCAGTACTTCACGCCGCAGGCCTACAGCACCAGGCTCTCGGGCTTCGTGCCCAGCCCGATCGCGCTGTTCTGGAACCTCGAGAAAGCCGCCTGAGAGAGGAGAGCCGCCATGGCCGACGCCGCCACCCTCGACACCACCTTGCCCGAGGCGCTGCGCACGCGCCTCGACACGCTCTCCGGCTTCGAGGGCGCCCTGCTGCTGCGGGAGGGCGCGGAGGGCGTGGCGCTGGCCCTGCGCCGGCCCACCGGGCTGGTGCTGCGCCTGGCGGCCTTCTGGATCTCGCCCGGCGCGGCGGATGCGGAGGCCACCGCCCGGGCGCTCGCCGCGCGGCTGGAGGCGGCGGCGCACGAGGCCGGGCTGCTCGCCCTGCGCGCCGCGCCGGAGGATGCGCCCTGGCTCGACCCCGCCGGGCTGCGCCAGCTGGGCCTCGCGCCGCTCGCGGCACCCTATGCCGAACGCTGGCTCGGCAACGACGCGCCGCGCCGTGCCCTGCCGCTCTACGCGCAGACCACCCCCTTCACCTGCGGCCCCGCCTCGCTGCTGATGGGCTTCCAGGCCCTCGCCGGCCGCGCGCCCACGCGGAGCGAGGAGATCGCCCTCTGGCGCGAGGCCACCACTATCGTCAGCCTCGCCGGCCCCGGCGGCTGCGACCCGCACGGGCTGGCGCTGGCGGCCCGGGCGCGCGGCTTCGGCGCCCGCATCCTCGCCACCACCGACCGCGCACTGCTGACCGAGCGCGCCGACACGGCGCAGAAGCGCGAGCTGATCGAGTTCGCGCAATCGGAGTTGCGGGCGCAGAGCGCCGCGGCCGGCATTCCCGTCACCCTCGGCGACTTCGCCATCGCCCCGCTGGCCGCGCATCTCGGCGCGGGCGGCCTCGTGCTGCTGCTGATCGACCAGCACCCGACCCATGGCCGGCATTCGCCGCACTGGATCCTGCTGCACCAGGCACGGGATGGCTGGTTCCTGGTGAACGACCCCTGGCCCGATCCGCCGCGCGGCGAGACGGCGGCGGATGCCGCCAACCTGCCCATCCGCGCCGAGGCGCTGGAGCGCATGGCCTGGTTCGGGGAGCCGCCCTACCGCGCCGCCGTGCTGCTCACCCCGCCTGGAGATGGCGCTGGCGATTGACGGCCGCGCGGCCCCGCCCGAGACTCCCGCGACCGCCACCGCCGCAGGACGAGACATGACCGACATCCAGACCGCCAGCGCCGTCCACGCCGCGACCCTGACGCTCGACACCCATGTGGACATCCCCTGGCCGCAGACGCCCGACCCGCGCGGCGAGACGGCGCGCTGCGTGGACTTCCCGAAGATGCGCGCCGGCGGGCTGCGCGCCGTGGTGTTCGCCGCCTACCTGCCGCAGGGGCCGCGCACGCCGGAGGGCCACGCCGCCGCCGCCGAGCGTTGCGAGGCGATGCTGCGCGCCATCCGCGCCACCGCCAGCGGCGAGGACCGCCGCATCGTCAGCCGCGCCGCGGAGCTGGAGGCGCTGCGGGGCAGCGGCGGCTTCGGCGTGCTGCTGGCGGTGGAGAATGGCTACGCCATGGGCGAGGATCTCTCCCGCCTGGCGCTGTGGCGCGGCCTCGGCGCCTGCTACGTGACGCTGACGCATAATGGCCATAACCTGCTGGCTGATTCCGCCATCCCCCGCCCCGACCTCGGCGATGGGCCGGTGCTGCATGGCGGCCTCTCCACGCTGGGGCGCGCGGCGGTGGCGGAGATGAACGCGCTCGGCCTGCTCGTCGATGTCTCCCATGTCGCCAAGAGCGCGATGCTGCAGGCGGTGGAGATCTCCCGCGCGCCGGTGGTGGCCACCCACACCTGCGTCCGCGCGCTCCGCGACCATCCGCGCAACCTCGACGACCAGCAGATGGACGCGCTGCGCGCCACCGGCGGGCTGATGCAGATCACCGCCGTGCCGGGCTTCCTGCGCAGCCCGGGCGCGGACGGCAAGGTGCGCGCCCGCGTGGCCGACATCGCCGACCATGTGGACTACGCGGTGCAGCGCATCGGCATCTCCCATGTCGGCCTCTCCTCCGACTTCGATGGCGGCGGCGGCGTCGAAGGCTGGATGAATGCGGCCGACAGCGCCAACCTCACCGCCGAGCTGCTGCGCCGGGGCTATGATGCCGAATCCGTCGGGCTGCTCTGGTCGGGCAATTTCCTGCGCGTGATGCGGGCGGCGGAGGCGGTGGCGGCGGCCGGGTAGAAAAGGCAGGCCGGGGAAGGAATTCCCCGGACCCCTCCTTTTTTCTGCCAGTCAGCCGAGCTCGAAGCTCATCAGGCCGAAGATCTCGTCCAGCGGCAGGGCGGGCGCGGGGCCGCGATACATGCGCGCGGTCTCGAAGACGGGCGCCATGCCGGCCTCCCCGGCCAGGGCCAGGGCGGCGGCGTTCGGCTCGGGCAGGTCCAGGAACACCGGGCCGGGGGCACCCTCGGCCAGCGCGTTGAACAGGGCGCGCGCGAAGGGCGCCCCGGTGGCCGTCAGGGGGCCGATCTTGGCGCCCTCCCGGCAGGGGCGCAGCACGCCGAAGCCGCGCACCGCCCCCGCCCGGTCCCGCACCGCCAGGGCGCGGTGCCCGGGCGCCGTGAGCCAGGCGCGCAGCAGCGCCTCGCGCGGCGCCGGGAACACCCGCGCATCCAGCGCCGCGAGCGCGGCGAAGGGCACCGAGGCCGCCGGCACCACCTCCCCCTCCGCCCCACCGATGGCGCGCGGCGCCGCGGCCCC
>NZ_JCACVY010000132.1:0-12527 GCF_058833935.1 Roseomonas sp. TS2
ACACAGCCGCCGTTTGCCCCTGACCCCGTGCCGCGCCCTTCGACCGGCGCCCCGGCCTCCGGAACCATGACCGAAGACCTGCCCAACCCTGCCCTGCTGCCCTCCGGCCTCTCCGACCTGCTGCCGCCCGAGGCGGCGCGGGAGGCGGCGCTGGTGGAGGCGATGCTCGCGGTCTTCGCCAGCCATGGCTATGAGCGGGTGAAGCCGCCGCTGCTAGAATTCGAGGACAGCCTGCTGGCCGGCTCCGGCGCCGCCGTGGCCGAGCAGACCTTCCGGCTGATGGACCCGGGCAGCCACCGGATGATGGGACTGCGCGCCGACACCACGCCGCAGGTGGCGCGCATCGCCGCCACCCGGCTGGCCGATGTGCCGCGCCCGCTGCGCCTTTCCTACTCCGGCCAGGTGCTGCGCGTGCAGGGCAGCCAGCTGGCGCCGGAGCGGCAGATCCCGCAGGCCGGCATCGAGCTGATCGGCGCCGATTCCGCCGAGGCGGATGCCGAGGTGGCGCTGCTCGGCGTCGAGGCGCTGGCGGCTGTCGGCATCGCCGCGCCGAGCCTCGACATCACGCTCCCCACCATGGCGCCCGCCCTGCTCGATGCCGCCGGGGTGCAGGGCGACCTCCGCCGCCGCCTCGCCCGCGCGCTGGACCGCAAGGACGCCGCCGCCGTGGCGGAGCTGGCCGCCATCGCCGGGCCGCCGGCCATCGGCCTCGCCGCGCTGCTCACCGCCGCAGGCCCCGCCGACCGGGCGCTCGCCGCGCTGCGCGACGCCGAGCTGCCGCCCGAGGCGCGCGCCATCGCCGACAACGCGGCGGCCATCGTCGCCGCCATCCGCGCCCGCGCGCCGGGCTTGCGCATCACGCTGGACCCGGTGGAGTTCCGCGGGCTGCAGTATCATGTCGGGGTGGCCTTCACCCTCTATGGTCCGGGCAACACCGGGGAGCTCGCGCGCGGCGGCCGCTACCGCAGCGGCGAGGAGGCGGCCACGGGCATGACGCTCTACCCGGACGCGGTGCGCCGCGCGGCGCCCGCCGGGCCGCCGCCCCGCCGCGTCTTCCTCCCGCTGGGCAGCGACCCGGCGGCGGCGGCGCGGCTGCGCATGCAAGGTTTCATCACGGTGGCGGCGCTTTCGTCCGCCGACACGCCGCGGCAACTCCGCTGCGGCCACATCCTGCGCGGAGACAGCGCCGCGCCGATCGAGGAGATTGCTTGACCATGGCCAATGTCGCCATCATCGGCGCCCAGTGGGGCGACGAAGGCAAGGGCAAGGTCGTCGACTGGCTGGCGAGCCGGGCCGATATCGTCGTCCGCTTCCAGGGCGGCCACAATGCCGGGCACACGCTGGTGGTGGGCAACCAGACCTACAAGCTGAGCCTGCTGCCCTCCGGCGTGGTGCGCGGCAAGCTCGGCGTCATCGGCAACGGCGTCGTGCTGGACCCGGACGCGCTGCTGGGCGAGATCTCCCGCGTGCGGGGGCAGGGGCTGGATGTCGGCCCGCACAACCTGCGCATCGCCGAGAACGTGCCGCTGATCCTGCCGCTGCACCCGGCGATCGACAAGGCGCGCGAGGAAGCCCGCGGCGAGGCCAAGATCGGCACCACCGGTCGCGGTATCGGCCCGGCCTATGAGGACAAGGTGGCGCGCCGCGCCATCCGCCTCTGCGACCTGGCGGAGCCGGAGACCCTTTCGCAGAAGCTCGACGAGCTGCTGCTGCACCACAACACCCTGCTCAAGGGCCTCGGCGCCGCCACCTTCGAGAAGCAGGAGCTGCTGGACAAGCTGGTGGCGCTCGCGCCCAAGCTGCTGCCCTATGCCGAGGCGGTGTGGGAGCGGCTGGACGAGGCCCGCCACAGCAACAAGCGCGTGCTGTTCGAGGGCGCCCAGGCGGTGATGCTGGACGTCGACCACGGCACCTACCCCTACGTCACCTCCTCCAACACGGTGGCGGGCAACGCGGCGGCGGGCGCCGGCGTCGGGCCGCACAGCGTCGGCACCGTGCTCGGCATCGCCAAGGCCTACACCACCCGCGTCGGCTCCGGCCCATTCCCGACCGAGCTGTTCGACGATGTGGGCAAGCGGCTGGGCGAGCGGGGGCGCGAGTTCGGCACCGTCACCGGCCGGCCTCGCCGCTGCGGCTGGTTCGATGCCTGCCTGGTGCGCCAGGCGGTGAAGGTGGGCGGCATCCAGGGCTTGGCGCTGACCAAGCTCGACGTGCTGGACGGCCTCTCGGAACTCAAGATCTGCACCGGCTACCGGATCGACGGCGAGGTGGTGAAGCGCCTCCCCGCCGCGCTGGGCGCCCAGGCCAAGGCCGAGCCGATCTACGAGACGCTCGAAGGCTGGACCCAGTCCACCCAGGGCGCGCGCTCCTGGGCGGAGCTGCCGGCGACCGCGATCAAGTACGTGAAGCGCATCGAGGAGCTTGTGGAGGCGCCGGTGACGCTGCTCTCCACCTCGCCGGAGCGCGACGACACCATCCTCGTCAGCGACCCCTTCGCGGGCTGAGGCGATGGGCCAGGGGGCCACGCCCCCTGGCGCCCCCTGCCTGCAGCGGGGCAACCGGAACCGGTGACCGGCCGTTTTCCTGCCATCCCTTCATGGAGGCAGGCATGGCCGGCACCGCCCGGAAGACCGATCCCGAACTCTGGGAGACGGTCAAGGCCAAGGTCACGCGCGAGGACAAGGGCGGCAGGCCCGGCCAGTGGTCCGCGCGCAAGGCGCAGCGCGCCACCGCCGAATACAAGGCGGCGGGCGGCGGCTACAAAGGCGCCAGGAGCGCCGACAACCATCTGAAGCAGTGGCAGGACGAGGATTGGGGCACCCGCTCCGGCGCGAAGAGCGCCGAGACGGGGGAGCGCTACCTTCCGCGCAAGGCGCGCGAGACCCTCAGCAAGGGTGAATACGACCGCAGCACCGCGAAGAAGCGGGCGGATACGCGCAAGGGCCGCCAGTTCAGCGCCCAGCCGCCGGATGTGGCGCGCAAGGCCGCCCGCGCCCGTGCCAGCGACGCCCCCACGCGCGAGACGCTGATGCAGGAGGCGCGCCGCTGCGACATCCGCGGCCGCTCCCGCATGACCAAGGCGCAGCTTCAGGAAGCCCTGGAGAAGCACGCATGAGCGGCGACCGCGACGAGACCATCGCGGAATTCCGCAAGGTGGTGAACATGGCGCCCGCCGCGCTGCGCGAATGGCTTGGCAGCGAGGAAAGCCAGAGCGTCGGCATGACGCCGGAGGGCGAGAGGGTCACCGGCAAGGGGCAGGGGGAGGCGGTGGGCCACCGGATGGGCCAGCGCATCCTGGAGATCAAGGCGCGCAGGCAGGCGGATCTGTCGGAGGAAGACCTGGCCGACATGCGCAAGGTCATCGGCTACGTCCACCGCCATGGCAAGCAGCGCCCGAAGGGCGATGTGACGGACACGCGCTGGCGCCATAGCCTGATGAACTGGGGCCATGACCCGCTCGCCTGAAACGCCTCCGCCTGAAACGCTTCGGGGCGCCAGTGGCGCCCCGGAACTGCCGTGCGAGAGAGGGAGGCGGGTTCCAGGGGAAGGCCTGCTTCCCCTGGTTCTCACTCGGCCGTCAGGCGGCGTTCCATGATCTGCGTCTTCATGCTCTTCTGGAGCTTCTCGAAGGCGCGCACCTCGATCTGCCGCACCCGCTCGCGCGAGATGTTGTACTGCTGCGACAACTCCTCGAGCGTGGTCGGCTCGTCCTTGAGGCGGCGCTCGATCAGGATATGGCGCTCGCGCTCGTTGAGCGTCTTCAGCGCCTCACCGAGAAGCTCGCGGCGGTTGGACATGTCCTGCCGCTCGGCGATCTCGGATTCCTGGCTCTCGCTCTCATCGACCAGCCAATCCTGCCACTCACCCTCGCTGTCGGCCCGCACCGGGGCATTCAGCGAATTGTCGGGCGAGGCCAGGCGCCGGTTCATCGACACCACGTCCTGCTCGGGAACCTGCAGCACGCGGGCGATCTTCTCCACCTGCTCCGGCTGCAGGTCGCCCTCTTCCAGGGCGGCCATCTGGCCCTTCAGGCGGCGCAGGTTGAAGAACAGCTTCTTCTGCGCGGCCGTGGTGCCCATCTTCACGAGCGACCACGAATGCAGGATGTACTCTTGGATCGCGGCGCGGATCCACCACATGGCATAAGTGGCCAGGCGGAAGCCACGGTCGGGATCGAAGCGGCGGACAGCCTGCATCATGCCGACATTGCCCTCGCTGATCAGCTCACCGACGGGCAGGCCGTAGCCACGATAGCCCATGGCGATCTTCGCCACGAGGCGCAGATGCGAGGTGACAAGACGATGCGCGGCCTGCTGGTCGCCATTGTCCTTCCACTCCTTCGCCAGGCGGAATTCCTCCTCCGGCGAAAGCATGGGGAATTTGCGGATCTCCTGGAGGTAGCGGGAAAGATTGCCCTCAGGAGCAATAGGGATCATTGAAGTGGAAGCCATGGTCAGCATCTGCCTCCTGCACCGGCCGGGAGCCCCTGTGACGGCGAGCTCCGGGCGATAGGTCCGGTCGTCCCCGCGCAAGCCCTGACGCGCCGACCCGTCCAGGGGTCACAAGAATAAGGACGGTTCCGACGGCCGCGCCTTGGTGGTGGCACCCGGCGTTGGCGACAGGTGAACGCTACTCTTGTTGGCCGGGTTGCGCAAGAAAATCCCGACTGTAATAGTCGGGTTACGCCGGGTTACCGTCCAGCAATGTGAGAAGGGCCTGCATGTCGGGCGGCAAGGGCGCGGAGAACCTTAGCGCAGCGCCGGTTACGGGATGGTTAAAGCCAAGCGTTTCAGCGTGTAGCGCCTGCCGCGGAAAGGCCAGCAGCGTGTCCCGCGCCGCGTCCGGCAGACCCTTCGCGGCGGCCGGCAGGCGCCGCAGATAGACCGGATCCCCCACCAGCGGATGGCCGATATGCGACAGGTGCACACGGATCTGGTGGGTCCGGCCCGTGGCGAGTCGGCAGCGCAGCAGGGCGCAGGCACTGCCCCAGGCACGTTCCGTCACGAAGCGTGTCAGCGCCGGCTTGCCGCCCCGGCTCACCACGGCCATGCGCTTGCGGTCGGTCGGGTGGCGGCCGACCGGCGCCTCGATCTCCCCCTGCCGCTTCGCGGGCACGCCCCAGGCCAGCGCCAGGTAGGACCGCTCCAGGTCGCGGTTGGCAAAGGCCTCGGAGAGGATCTGGTGCGCCACCGCGCTCTTCGCCACCACCATCACCCCGGAGGTGTCCTTGTCCAGCCGGTGGACGATGCCGGGCCGCCTCTCGCCGCCGATGCCGGTCAGCTCCTCGCCCGCATGGGCGAGGAGGGCGTTCACCAGCGTGCCGTCCTGGTTGCCGGGGGCAGGGTGCACCACCAGCCCCGCCGGCTTGTCCAGCACGATCAGGTGGGCATCCTCGAACAGGATGGTCAGGGGAATGTCCTGGGCCAGCGGCGTGGCCGGCAGGGCCGCGGGCGGCGCCACGCGGTAGAGCGCCCCCGGCCGCACCGCCTCCGACGGATCGGTCAGCGGCGCGCCGTCGCGCGTCACATGCCCCGCCTCCATCAGCGCCTTGACGCGGGAGCGGGACAACGTGCCTATCGCGCCGGCCAGGAACCGGTCGGCGCGGCTGCCCGCATCGCCGGGGCCGGCGAGTATGTCATGGGGGCCGTCCGGCATGGGGCCGGGCTCGGCCGTTTCGGTGCGGGGGGTGTCGGTGCGCGGGCTCAAGATTCTTGTGGTGGTGATGGGGGTGATGATCATCGTCGCCACGGTGGCGCTGGTGGTGGCGCTGGTGCAGCGGATGAACAGCGCCGCCGGCGGGGTCGCCAACGGGATCGCCAGCGGGGTTAGCACGGATCTCGCCCTGCGCCAGCCGCCTGGTTCGCGGATCGGTCAGATCGCCGTGCTGGATGGCCGGCTGGCCGTGTGGGTGGAGCGGCCCGATGGCGCGCGGATCCTGCTGGTCGATCCGCGGGGCGGCCGCGTGGCCGGGGAGATCCGCCTGGGCGAGTGAGCCCGGGCTGCCGGAGGAGGAGGCCGATGCCGCACCAGAAGCCGAACCTGCCGCAGAAGCCCTGCGCCGGCTGCGGCCGGCCTTTCGCCTGGCGCCGGAAGTGGGCGCGGGTGTGGGATGAGGTGCGCTTCTGCAGCCAGGCCTGCCGCGATGGGCGGCATCCCGCCGCCAAGGCGGCGGCACGGGAAAAAAGCGTTCCGGATGCGGAAATGGAACTTCGGCCTCTTGATCGGGGCCGCACCACCCGATAGAAGCCCCCTCACACGACGCCTCCAGTCCCCTTCGTCTAGAGGCCTAGGACACCGCCCTCTCACGGCGGTAACAGGGGTTCGAATCCCCTAGGGGACGCCAAGGCTTTGCAGCCCTGGCCCAGTCTGGGCGTCTGTACATCCTCCCAAACGATCCTCCGCCGATGGCTGCCGTGCTTGGCCGGAGGCATATGCCTGCGGCATGGCCGCGGCTGCCGGGCAGGCCGTCCGGCGGGCCTTCGGGCGCTGCCGTAAACGCCCCGTGGCCTGCGCTGGCTGCTCAAGGCGGCGCGCGCACACGGCCTCCGCCAAGCGGAGACGGGGCCTGCGCAACAGCTCTGTTACAGACGCTTAACCGGATAACCCGGATCACAAGCTCGAGCACCTTGCTGCGCAATGAGTCTCAGACATGATCCGTGGATGAGAATTCACCAATTAACTGAATTTGTCGAAATTTTGCGATGATATGCTGCGCTGCTCCTGCCGCCCCGGTGGGTGCATCCACAAAAAGCACGGCAGCTCTCCGTCCATGTCGACAAACCTCGTCATCTCCGATTGCGCCGCCGGCGTGGCGGAATGGGACCGCTTTGCGCAGCGTTGCGGAGCTTCGTTTCGCTGCGCGCACGGGGCTCTGGCCCTCTGGCAGCTCGATCATCACCTGCCTTACCGGCTCCGCCTGCTCGAGATCCACGCGGTGCGTGGTGGCGAGCGGCGGAAGATCGGCCAGTGTGCCGTGGGCATCAGCCTGCGGCGGCGGGTCTTCGCCGATAGCCTGCAATTGCTGCCCGAGGAGCAGCAGCTGTGGTCCGAGGCGATGCAGGCGGTGCTCGGCCGGCTCGGGGCGGGCGAGTATCATTATGGCTCGCAATGGAGCCTCGAAGCGCCGCGCGAGGCCGATCTGGCCGCGATCCCCGGCGTCACCGTCACCGCGGTCGAGCCCATCACCGTGCATGCGGTCTCGTTCCGGGAATGGAGCAGCTGGGAGGCCTATCTGCGCGGCCTCAGCAGCAATGCCCGGCGCAACGCCAAGCGGGCGCAGGAGCAGTTCGCCGACCTGGCGGTGGAGATCCGGCAGGGGCGGGAGACGCTGCGCCGCTGGCCCGCCCTGCAGGCGCTGAAATCCATGCTGGCGGACCGCAAGCAGCTCGACTTCCGGCTGGCGCGGCATTTCCTGCGCTTCGCCATGCGGCTGATGGCGCTGCGGCAGAACAACTTCCTCGCCGTGGCGCGGGGCGGCGGCGAGGACATGGCTGCCTTCGCGGGCATCGATTTCGGCCCCAACACCTACTTCCTGGAATCCGGCGCGCGGGATACGCGCAACGGCACCGGCTGGCACCTGATGCTGACGATGCTGCAGCGGGCCTATGGCCGCGCGCCGGGGGGCTATTTCGTCATGGGCGCCCAGTATGCGCGCGACCCGGCCGATGAGGGGCTGCACTTCTCGCGCCGCCAGTGCCGCGCCGCGTTCCTGCCGACCAGCGAGGTCTCCTTCCGCTACGTCGCCGTCATGCCGAGCAACGTCGTGCCGTTGCAGCCGCTGCGCGCCGATCCGGTCCTGCCGGTGGAGGCTGAGGCGCTGATCGCCGCCCGCACCGGCTGAACTGCCCTGAAATGCAGCGCCCCGCCGCGGCAGGGCCGGGCGGGGCGTGTTCCAGTGCGTTGCCGGGCCCCGGGCGCGCGCCCGGGGCGGCCGGGTTCAGGCCCGGCTGTCGAGCGGCGTGACGTCGCGCTGCGTGGCGCCGGTGTAGATCTGGCGCGGGCGGCCGATGCGCTGGCCCGGCTCCTCGATCATCTCCTTCCACTGGCTCACCCAGCCCACGGTGCGCGCCACGGCGAAGAGCACGGTGAACATGTGGGTCGGGATGCCCATCGCCTTCAGGATGATGCCCGAATAGAAGTCGACATTCGGGTAGAGCTTGCGGGAGACGAAATACTCGTCCGACAGCGCGATGCGTTCCAGCTCCATGGCGAGGTCGAGCAGCGGCTCGTCCTTGATGCCGAGCTCCCTCAGCACCTCGTGGCAGGTGGCCTGCATGATCTTCGCGCGCGGGTCGAAGTTCTTGTAGACCCGGTGCCCGAAGCCCATCAGCTTCACGCCGGAGTTCTTGTCCTTCACCTTCTCGATGAAGGAGGGGATGTTCTCGACGCTGCCGATCTCGTCCAGCATCTTGAGCACCGCCTCGTTGGCGCCGCCATGGGCGGGGCCCCACAGCGCGGCGATGCCGGCGGCGATGCAGGCGAAGGGGTTGGCGCCCGTCGAGCCGGCCAGCCGCACCGTGGAGGTGGAGGCGTTCTGCTCATGGTCGGCGTGCAGGACCAGGATGCGGTCCATGGCGCGGGAGAGGATGGGGTTCGGCTTCCACTCCTCGGCCGGCACCGCGTTCAGCATGTAGAGGAAGTTCTCGGCATAGCTGAGGTCGTTGCGCGGGTACACGAAGGGCTGGCCGATCGAGTACTTGTAGGCCCAGGCGGCGATGGTCGGCACCTTGGCGATCAGGCGGTAGGCCGCGATCTCGCGCTGCTTGGCGTCCGAGATGTCGAGGCTGTCGTGGTAGAAGGCGGAGAGCGCGCCGACCACGCCGCACAGGATGGCCATCGGGTGCGCGTCGCGGCGGAAGCCGTTGAAGAAGGTGCGCAGCTGCTCGTGCAGCATGGTGTGCAGCGTCACGCCGCGGTCGAACTTCGCCAGCTGCTCCTTGGTCGGCAGCTCGCCGTAGAGCAGCAGGTAGGAGACCTCGAGGAAGTTCGACTTCTCGGCCAGCTGCTCGATCGGGTAGCCGCGGTAGAGCAGGACGCCCTGGTCGCCGTCGATATAGGTGATGGCGCTCTCGCAGGCCGCCGTGCCACCATAGCCGGGGTCGAAGGTGAAGACGCCGAGCTCGCTGTACAGCTTGCGGATGTCGAACACGTCCGGCCCGATCGAGCCCTGGATCAGCGGCAGTGTGGCGGATTTGTTGGATCCGTCGAGCGTGACGGTGACGGACCCTTTGGCCGTGCTGCTCATGGCGTCGTCCTCTTATCGGGGGGGCGGCGCCAGTCGGGCCGGCGCCGTCTATGATGCAGCGCAAGATTAGGCGTCGCCCCGCGGACTTGTCCATCCGGGGGGTGCATGGCTGGTGCCGCGAGGGCAGGATGGAACCCGGGTGGCGAAGGGCCGTTCAGGGGCGCGCGCGCCAGCTTTCCGGCGCGCCGGCGGGGTGGGACCAGAGGCCCCGCCCGGCGCTCCGCGCCGCGGCCTCGGCGGCCTGCAGGCCGGCGGCGCCGCTTTCGGCCAGCGCCCAGCCGGCGGCCACCAGGGCGGTGTTGGTCTCCACCCCGCCCGCCTCGCACACGCCGAGCGCCCGGCCGAAGCGGTCCCGCCCGCGCACGCGGCAGGCGATGTCGCTGCGCTGCACCAGCCGCGCCAGCGCCTCGGCCGCGGCGCCGCCGCAATCGAAGCCGACGCCGCCGGGCGTGGTGCAGGTCTGCCCGCGCGGGGGGGAGATCAGCCCGGCCAGGCGCAGCGTGCGCTCGCCCAGGCGCAGCGTGTCGCCATCCACCACCCGCACGCTCTCGGCGCTGGCCACCCAGTCCTGCTCGCGCGGGGCGGAGCCGAAGAGGTTGGCGGGAAGGCCGAGCCCGGCCATCGCCAGGGCCAGCATGGCCAGGCTGGAGCCGAGCGCGAAACCGCGCCAGCGGCGCGGTGCGGGGGCGGGGCGGAAGATGCGGCGACGGGTCAACACGCCGCAAAGCGTTAACCCAGCCGGGCGGGGAGATTCAAGCGCCGGTTGAAGACTCCCGGCGCTCAGCCATCGTCCCAGAAGGGTTCGGCCCGCAGGAAGCGGCGCCAGGCGCGCAGAGCGGCGGGCCGGGTGTCGCGCCCCGCCGAGAGCGCCCAGCCTTCCGCCAGGCCGATCGCCCAGCCCGGCGCGCCCGTGCCCTTGCCCCCCTGCAGGCTGGCCACCAGGGCGCGGGCCGCCACGGTGTCGTTGGAAAGCCCCAGCGCCTCCTGCAACGCGCCGATCCGCCGGAGGAAGCGCCGCGCCGGCTTGCCGGGCCAGAGCGGCGCGAACAGCTCCGCCACGTAGCGCAGCCTCTTGGCTTCCAGCCGCAGCTCGTGCAGGGCGTGGTCGTCCAGCGACTCGATCTCCCGCCCGCCCTTGAGCAGCTTGCGGCGGCGGCGCGCCAGCAGCCCGGCCGCCTGGGCGCGCAGCGGCGCCTCCGCCGCGGCGCCGTCCGGCGCCCCCCAGTCCCGCATCGCCGCGAGGCGCACCGCCTGCCAGGCCAGGGTGTGGAAGGCCGGGCCCTCCAGGGTGGCGCGCAGCCGCGCATAGGCCTCCAGCCGGCGCTGCCCCGCCGCGCGCAGCAATTGCGCCCAGCGCCGGTCCGGCCCCAGCACCGTGGCCAGCTCGGCCCCCAGCCCGCCCAGGAACACGTCCCATTCGCGCGCCTCGCCCAGCCCCCGCGCCAGGTCCCGCAGCCCGGCATCGAGCGCGCGCAGGGCCGGCCCGTCCCGCATCGGGCGGAAGGCCTTCAGGCAGGAACGCAGCCGGCGGGCGGCGACGCGGAGCTGGTGCACCGCCTCCGGCCCGGCCTCCGGGCGGGCCAGCGGCGCCTGCGCCAGCAGCACATTCGTCAGGTGGGCGATGGCCAGCGCCAGCGCGTCGTCCGGCGTCGTGGCGCCGCCGAGGTCGGGCGCGCCCTTGCGGCGCGGGCGGGGCGGGGTGCCGCGGGCCAGGGCCAGCGCCAGCTCGTCCAGCCCGGCGGCGGCGGGCAGGCCGGGCAGGGCGGTGGCCAGGGCCAGCACCGCCTCCGCCGGCCCCTCCAGGGTCAGGAAGGCCACGGCCTGTTGCCGCTCGCCGGCGCGCAGCGTGCCGGTGCGCCAGCGGAGCGCGACGCCGGCGGCATCGGGCGGCGACTGCGCCACCCGGCCCGCATAGTGCGCGACGGGCAGCAGCGCCGCCTCGCCCGCCTCCGCCGGCACCGCGTCCGCCGGGAGCACGGTGCCCTCCGGCAGGGGCGTGCCCGGCAGGGACAGGCCGGCCATGGAGGTGCCGGACGGCGCGGCGCCGGGCCGCGCAGCCTCATCCTCCGGCAGGCGCAGCGGGCAGAGGCGGCGGCCGCCCCGCGCGCCGGAGCGCAACGCCAGCCCGGCCTTGGCCAGCGTGCCGCCGGCGCTGTCCAGCCAGTCCCAGGCCTCGGCGGTGGCGCGCGGCCGGCCGCGCGCGGCCAGGGCGGGATGCCGCCAGAGCTTCGCCGCCGCCTCGGGCGGCAGCGTCAGGTCAAGGCACAGGGTCATCGTTCAGACGGCCATTTCCGGCAGGTCGTTCGGGGCCACGAAGCGCACCAGCCGGCCGCCGCCCGCCTCCAGCAGCCGCCAGGGCGCGGCGATGGCGAACTCGGCCAGCGCGCCCGTGGGGTAGCCATCGGCCAGGCGCTGCGTGCCGGGCGCCTTGCCGGCCATGCCCGCCGGCCCCGCCAGCGCCAGGGCGAGGTCGTGCAGGCCCGGGTTGTGGCCGATCAGCAGCAGGCTGCGGGCCGTCTCCGGTGCCTCGCGCAGCGTCTCCAGCAGGCGCTGCCAGGGGGCCAGGTAGAGGTCGTCCATCGGCTCCACCATCGGGCTGTCCGGCAGCGGGGCCAGCGCCTCCAGCGTCTGCAGGGTGCGCCGGGCGGAGGAGACCAGCACGATGTCCGGCGACAGGCCGAGGCCGTGCATCACCCCCGCCATGGCGACGGCGGCGCGTTTCCCGCGCGCATTGAGCGGGCGGGCGTGATCCGGCAGGCTGGGATCGTCCCAGGAGGATTTCGCGTGCCGTAGCAGGAGCAATTGCCGCATGTTCGGCAGTTTGGCACGCGGCGCGGCATCTGTCGCGGGGGAGGGCGCGCGGCAGGGGGCGCAGGGGCGTGGCCGGCGCGGGGTTCCGCTTCGCGGCGGGCCGCCCATCTGGCAGAAGGCGCAACAGAGACCGGAGAGATGCGTATGGCCGAGCGGATCGTGGTGATCGGTGCCACCGGGGGGGTGGGCGGCGCCCTGGCGCGGCGCCTGGCCGCGCGCGGCGACGAGCCCTTCCTCATCGCCCGCGACGCCGCGCGGCTGGCGGCGCTGGCCGGGGAGCTGGGCGCCCCGCATGCCGCCGCCGACGCGACCGACCCGGAGGCGCTGGCCGCCGCCATCGGCGCGGCCGGGCCGCGCCTCGGCGGGCTGGCCTACTGCGTCGGCTCGATCCCGCTGAAGCCGCTGAAGCGGCTGACGGCGGCCGACTTCCTGGAAGCCTTCCGGCTGAACGCGATGGGCGCCGCGCTGGCGG
>NZ_JCACVY010000133.1:0-12326 GCF_058833935.1 Roseomonas sp. TS2
CAGGGCGGAGCCGTCCAGCCCGTCGAGCCCCGGGCAGCCCATCAGCGCGAGGGTGAGGTCCAGCTCCGCGGCGAGCCCCTGGAGCACCGCGCGGACCCCGTCCTCCCCCGCCAGGGCCAGCCCATAGACATAGGGGCGGCCCAGCAGCACCGCCGATGCGCCCAGGGCGAGCGCCTTGACGACGTCGGAGCCCGTGCGGATGCCGCCGTCGAACAGCACCGGAACCCGCCCCGCCACGGCCTCGGCCACCGGCGCCAGCATGTCCAGCGAGGCCACGGCGCCATCGACCTGCCGCCCGCCATGGTTGGAGACGACGATGCCGTCCATGCCCGCATCCAGGGCGCGGCGCGCGTCATCGGGGTGCAGGATGCCCTTGAGCAGGATGGGCAGCCACGTGGCGCGGCGCAGCCGGGGCAGGTCGGCCCAGGTGAGGTCGGGGCGGGAGTAGAGGGCGATGAAGCGCTGCACCGCCTGCATCACCTGCCGCGGCGCGGCCAGGGCCTGCAGCGTGCCCCCCGGCCAGGCGCGCAGCAGCGCCAGGACCGAGGGCAGGGCGCCCGGCCCGAGGCGCGGGCGCTCCGCCGGGTCGGCCTCGGGCGGCGGCAGGCCCTGGAAGACGGGGTCCGAGACGTAATTCGCGATGCCGCGCCCGCGCAGGAACGGCAGGTGGCCGCAGTCGAGGTCGCGCGGGCGCCAGCCCAGCTGCGTGGTGTCGAGCGTGACGACGATGGCCTCGTAGCCGGCGGCCTCGGCGCGGCGCAGGAAGCTCTCCATCAGCGCGTCGCTGGAGGACCAGTAGAGCTGGAACCAGCGCGGGCCCGTGCCGCAGGCGCGCGCGATGCTCTCCAGCGGCACGGAGGACTGGCTGGAGGCGATGAAGGTCAGGCCCTCGGCCGCGGCGGCGCGGGCGGCGGCCAGGTCGCCCTGGCGCCAGGCCATGTCCAGCACCCCGATGGGCGCCAGCAGCAACGGCAGCGGCAGGGTGCGGCCGAAAAGCCCGACCGAGAGCCGGCGCGCCGAGACGTCGCGCAGCACGCGCTGAAGGATGCGGTGATGGTCGAAGGCGGCGCGGTTGGCGGCGGCGGTCCGCTCCAGCCCGGCCGCGCCGGCGATGTAGGCCCGCGCCTTGCCGCCCATCCGGCGCAGCGCGGCGCGTTCCAGGGCTTCCGCCGAGCTGGGGACGACCGGCCGCCGCCCGGCGAAGCCGGCGGTGAAGATGCTGGCCTGATGCCGCCGGCCCAGTCCCGCCATGGAAATCCTGCCGTGCCGGCAGCCCCGCCCGATGCCGCGCGCCAGGATGCCGCAGATCGGGCTCCGCCCGCAACGCGGCGCATCGTGCCCCGCCCGCCCATCGGCCCCTTGCGGGGTGTAACCCCGGGCGTTACACGCTCGCCCATGCCGCGACGCCGAACGATCGGACCCGGGTTTGACGGCGAGGGCCACCCCGGCAGGCTGTTGCGGCGGCAGATCCTTCCCGCGCTCAAGCTGACGATCAGCCAGGCGGCCCAGGATGTGGGCATCACCCGGCAGAGCTTGCACCGCATCCTGGCCGGACGGGCGGCGATCACGCCGGAGATGGCCCTGCGGTTTGAGCGCCTGTGCGGCGTGTCATCCCGGTTCTGGCTGGAGCGTCAGCACGCCTACGAGCTTCTCCGTGCCGAGGCCGCGATGGAAAACGCGCTCTCGCAGATCCCCCAGCATCCCCTTCCGGAGAACATCATGGCCGAGCTTGACGTGAAATGACGCGCCCCGAGGCCAGTCCGCCGGAGAAGGCGCGGACCGGGGTGCCGGGACTCGACGACATCCTGTCCGGTGGATTGTCCCCGGGGCACATGTTCCTCCTCGAAGGAAATCCCGGCACGGGCAAGACGACCATCGCGCTGCGGTTCCTCCTGGAAGGCGCGGCGAGAGGGGAGCAGTGCCTCTACATCACGCTTTCGGAAACCGCGCGGGAGCTGCGCGAGGGCGCCGCGTCGCATGGCTGGTCCCTGCCCGACGAAGTCTCCGTCTTCGAGCTGGTGCCGCCCGAGAGCCTGCTCGATTCCGCGCAGCAGCAAAGCCTGCTCCATTCCTCGGACCTCGAGCTCGGCGAGGCCACGCGCCAGATCTTCGAGGCGTATGAGCGCGTGCGGCCCACCCGCATCGTGCTGGACAGCCTCTCCGAGATCCGCCTGCTGGCGCAGGGCTCGCTCCGCTACCGCCGGCAGATCCTCGCCCTGAAGCACTACTTCGCCCGGCTCGGCGGCACGGTGCTGCTCCTCGACGACCTGACCTCCGACACCTTCGACAAGACGGTGCACAGCGTCGTGCATGGCGTGATCCGGCTGGAGGCGCTGTCGCCCAGCTATGGCGCCGAGCGCCGGCGCCTCCGCATCTCGAAGTATCGCGGCCAGGCGTTCCGGGGCGGCTTCCACGACTTCACCATCCAGAGGGGCGGCGTGCATGTCTTTCCGCGGCTGATCGCGGCCGAGCACCGCAGCGGCTATGAGCGCGCGCGCAGGACCAGCGACATTCCCGCGCTGGACGCGCTGCTGGGGGGCGGCATCGAGCAGGGCTCCAGCACGCTGCTCCTCGGCCCCTCCGGCACGGGCAAGAGCATCCTGTCGCTGCAATTCGTCACCGCCGCCATACGGCGCGGCGAGAAGGCCGCCATCTTCGTCTTCGACGAGGAGATGGGCCTGCTGCTGCGCCGGGCGGCGGAGATCGGCTTCGATCTGGAAGGGATGCGGAGGCGCGGCGCCCTGCTCATCGAGCAGGTCGATGCCGCCGAGCTGTCTCCGGGCGAGTTCGCCCACCGGGTGCGCGAGCATGTCGACAAGGCGCAGGCGAAGACGGTCGTCATCGACAGCCTCAACGGCTACCAGGCGGCGATGCCGGACGAGAACGCGCTCATCCTCCACATCCACGAGCTGCTCCAGTACCTGAACCGCCAGGGCGCGACGACCTTCCTGACGGTGGCGCAGCATGGGCTGGTGGGCGACATGCGGTCGCCGGTCGACGTGACCTACCTCGCCGACACGGTGATCCTGCTCCGCTACTTCGAGGCCGTCGGCAATGTCCGGCGCGCCATCTCCGTGATCAAGAAGCGGACCGGCGCGCACGAGAACACCATCCGCGAGTACCAGATCAGCCGTGGCGGCATCGGCCTCGGCGAGCCGCTGCGGGATTTCCAGGGCGTGCTGCGCGGCGTGCCGACATTCACCGGCGACACGGCGCCGCTGCTGGACAGCTTTCCCGCAAAGTGATGGGCAACGCTCCCGCGCACGCGCTGACGGTGCCGCTGTACACGCCCTATGGCCGTGACGCGACGATCGCCGCGGCGCTGCTGCGCGAGGCCGGCGCCACCGCGGCGGTGTGCGGCGATTTCGCCAGCTTCGAAGCCGCGATCGGCGACGATGCCTGCTTCGCCGTGGTCACGGAGGAGGCCCTGCGGCATGTCGACCTGGCCGGGATCTCCGCCAGGATGGCGCGGCAGCCCGCCTGGTCCGACCTGCCCTTCATCGTCCTCACCCACAGCGGCGGCGGCCCGGAGCAGAACCCGGGCGCCGCCAGGCTCTCGGCGGCTTTCGGCAACGCGACCTTCCTGGAGCGCCCCTTCCATCCCTCCACCTTCGTCAGCGTCGCGCGGGCGGCGCTGAAGGCCCGCGGCCGGCAGTTCGAGGCGCGCGCGCGGATCGAGGCGCTGGACGAGGGCGAGCGCCGGCTCTCGATCGCGCTGCTGGCGGGCCGGCTGGGGTCGTGGGAGCTCGACCTGGAACACGGCGTGCTGACGGCTTCCGCGACCTGCAAGGCCGTGTTCGGCCGCGCCGCGGAGGACGAGTTCACCTATGCGGACCTGCTGGCGGGCATCCATCCCGGCGACCGTGACCGCACGCAGGCCGCGGTGCGGGAAAGCGCCGCCACCGGGGCCGACTACGCCATCGAGTATCGCACGCTGTGGCCGGATGGCAGCGTGCACTGGGCCGAGATCCGGGCCCGCGTGGTGACCGGCCGGTCCGGCGGCCGCCGCATGGTGGGCGTCTCCTCCGACATCACGGCCCGCAAGAAGGCCGAGGACGATCTCCGCCGCCTGAACGAGACGCTCGAGGAACGCGTGGCGGCCCGGACGGCCGAGCTCCTGCGGGCGCACGAGACGGTGCTGGCCGAGGTGGAGCAGAGGAAGCGCACGGAGGAGCAGCTGCGGCAGGCCCAGAAGATGGAGGCGGTGGGGCAGCTCACCGGCGGGCTGGCGCACGATTTCAACAATCTCCTGGCCGGCATCATCGGCAGCCTCGAGCTGCTGCAGATCCGCGTGGCCCAGGGCCGGACCGCCGAGCTGGAGCGGTATGTCGCCTCGGCGCAGGAAGCGGCGTCGCGGGCGGCGGCGCTGACGCACCGCCTCCTGGCCTTCTCCCGCCGGCAGACGCTCGAGGCCAGGCCCACCGACGTGAACGCGCTGGTCATGGGCATGCAGGACCTGATCAACCGCACGGTCGGGCCGGCGATCGCCGTCACCTCCTCGGGCGCCGACGATCTCTGGCCGACGCTGGTCGACCCCAACCAGCTTGAGAACGCCCTGCTGAACCTGTGCATCAACGCGCGCGACGCGATGCCCGGGGGCGGCGCGCTGACGATCGCCACGGAGAACCGCCTCCTCGGCGCGGAGGAGGCGGCCGGGCTGGATCTCGAGGCCGGCCCCTATGTCGCCCTGCATGTCTCCGACACCGGAACCGGCATGGAGCCCGAGGTGATCGCGCGGGCCTTCGACCCGTTCTTCACCACCAAGCCCCTGGGCCAGGGCACGGGCCTCGGCCTCTCGATGATCTATGGCTTCGTCCGGCAGTCCGGCGGGCAGGTCCGCATCCGCTCGGAGGCCGGCCGCGGCGCGACCATGACCCTCTACCTCCCGCGCCACACCGGCCCGCTCGAGGGGCCCGCCGCCGAGGGTGGAGCCGGGGATCCGCTCCGCCCGGCGGAGGGCGAGACGGTGCTGGTGGTCGATGACGAAGCGACCATCCGCCTGCTGATCGTCGAGGTCCTCGAGGATCTGGGCTATGCCGCCCTGCAGGCCGGCGACGGCGCGGCGGGGCTGAAACTCCTCCGCTCGGGGCGGCGCATCGACCTCCTGGTCACGGATGTCGGCCTGCCGGGCGGCATGAATGGCCGGCAGCTCGCGGACGCGGCCCGCACGCTGCGCCCGGAGCTGCGGATCCTCTTCATCACCGGCTATGCCGAAAGCGCCGCGATCGGCGACCGGCATCTCGAGGAGGGCATGCAGGTGCTGACCAAGCCCTTCACCATGCGTGACCTGGCCAGCCGCCTGGAGGCGCTGCTCCGCCGGCCTTGAGCGGCCGGCCCGGTCTCCCTTCTCCGCGCCCGGGGCGGGGCCTTCCCGTCAGGCGCCGCCGCGCGGGAAGGCCGCCTCCAGGAAGTCGAGGAAGACGCGGATGCGCTGGCTGACATGCCGCTTGCTGTGGTGCACGGCATAGATGCTCTCCTCCATCCGCGCCGCCTCGGCCGGGAAGAGGCGGACGAGGCGGCCGCTGGCCAGATCCTCCGCCACCTGGAACTCCGCCAGCCGCGCGATGCCGACGCCGGCCAGGGCGAGTGCCAGCAGCATCTGCCCCTGGTTCGCCGTCACGCTGCCGCTGGCGCGGATGCGGCGCAGCGAGTGCTCGCTGTCGCGGAAGGTCCAGGTGCTCCAGGGCATGCGCTTGTTGAAGTTGAGGCATTCGTGCCGCGCCAGCTCCTCCGGCGTCGCCGGCATGCCGTGCTCGGCGAGGTAGGCGGGCGCGGCGCAGATCACCCAGCGCATGTTGACGATGCGCCGCGCCACCAGCGAGGAATCCGGCAGCTCGCCGATGTAGAGCGCCACATCCACGCCGCCCTCCAGCAGGTTGCCCGCCTCGTTGCCCAGCACGAATTCCAGCCGCAGCCCAGGGTGCTGCCGCCGGAAGGCAGGCACCAGCGGCGCCAGCTGGTGGATGGCAAAGGTGGGCATGGAGCGGATGCGCAGCACGTCGCGCGGGGTGACGCCGGTGAAGGCCACCGCCTCCGCCTCCTCCACCGCCTCGATCGCCTGCCGCGCCGCGGGGTAGAAGGCCTCGCCCTCCGGCGTCAGCGTCAGGCTGCGCAACGAGCGGTTGAACAGCACCACGCCCAGGCGGTTCTCCAGCCGCGCGATCATCTTGCTGATGGCGGAGGGGCTGAGCGAGAGGCTGCGCCCGGCGGCGGAGAAGCCGCCATCCTCCACGGCGCGGACGAAGACGAGCATCTCTCCCAGCCGGTCCATGGCGCCACCTGTGACGGTTGTTCACATCAGTTTGGCAGTTTTGGAAATTGAAGGGTGGGGCGCAAGCCCCTAGCCTCCCGGCATGCCGGCCGTTGCCCTTGAGGCGGCGGCCCAGGCCAAGAATGTCCAAGGCGGAAACACAGGAAGGGAGCGGTGCGGCATGTCGTCCACGGCGCGCAACCAGACCAATGGAGCGGCGTCTCCGGCGGCGGAACTCGATGCCCTGATCATCGGCGCGGGCTTCGCCGGGCTCTATCAACTGCACACGCTGCGCGACAGGCTGGGGCTGAAGGCGCGGGTGCTGGAAGCCGGCGACGGCGTCGGCGGCACCTGGTACTGGAACCGCTACCCCGGCGCGCGCTGTGACTCGGAAAGCTACTACTACTCCTACTCCTTCTCCGAGGAATTGCAGCAGGAATGGAGCTGGAGCGAGCGCTACCCCGAGCATGGCGAGATCCGCCGCTACCTCGATCACGTCGCCGCGAAGTTCGACCTGAAGCGCGACATCCAGTTCGGCACCCGCGTCGGCAGCGCCGAATACGACGCCGCCGCCAATCTCTGGCGCGTGCGCACCGAGGCGGGGGAGAGCTTCTCGGCGCGCTACCTCATCACCGCCGTGGGCTGCCTCTCCTCGGCCAACATCCCGAAGATCGCCGGCCTCGAGAGCTTCGCGGGGCAGTGGTACCACACCGGCCGCTGGCCGCAGGAGGATGTGGACTTCACCGGCAAGCGCGTCGGCCTGATCGGCACCGGCTCGACCGGCATCCAGGCGACGCCGGTGATCGCGGAGAAGGCCGCGCGCCTCACCGTGTTCCAGCGCACGGCCAACTACAGCATCCCCGCCCGCAACGGCCCGGTGGGCGCGGAGGAGCTGCGCGAGATCAAGGCCAACTACGCCGCCATCCGCGAGAAGGCGCGCGCCACGATCAATGGCCATCCCTTCGACATCGCGCCCGAATCCGCGCTGGACGTGGCGGAGGAGGAGCGGCTGGCGCGCTACGAGAAGGCGTGGGAGACGGGCGGCCTGCGCTTCCGCGCCGCCTTCCGCGACCTGCTGACCAGCAAGGCCGCCAACGATACCGCCTCGGAGTTCATCCGCGCCAAGATCCGCGGCATCGTGCGGGACCCGAAGGTGGCGGAGATGCTGACGCCGAAGGACCACCCCTTCGCCACAAAGCGCCCGCCCATCGACAGCCACTATTTCGAGACCTTCAACCGCGACAACGTCACGCTGGTGGACATCAAGGCGACGCCGATCGTCGAGATCACGCCGGCCGGCATCCGCACCACGGCCGGCGAGATCCCGCTCGACATCATCGTCTTCGCCACCGGGTTCGACGCGATGACGGGGCCGCTGCTGGCCATGGACATCCGCGGTCGGGACGGCGTGGCGCTGCGGGATGCCTGGGCCGCCGGGCCGCGCAGCTATCTCGGGCTGCAGGTGGCGGGCTTCCCCAACCTGTTCACCATCACCGGGCCGGGCAGCCCCTCGGTGCTGACCAACATGCCGGTCGCCATCGAGCAGCATGTGGACTGGATCACCGGCTGCATCGACCATATGCGCCAGCACGGGCTGCAGCGCATCGAGCCGGAGCCGGAGGCGGCGGAGCGCTGGGTGGCGCATGTGAACGAGGCCGCCAACGCTACGTTGCTGCCGCTGGCCAACAGCTCCTGGTATCTGGGCGCCAACGTGCCGGGCAAGCCGCGCGTCTTCATGCCCTATGCCGGTGGCATGGCCAACTACGCGCGGCTCTGCGCCGAGGTGGCGGCGAAGGACTACCAGGGCTTCGTGCTCGGCCGCTGAGGGAAAGCCGGATGCCCGCGCTTCACCCGGACGTCCTCGCGCTGCTGCGGCAGGCGCGCGAGGCCGGCAGCCAGCCCTTCGAGACGCAGACGCCCGAGGCGGCGCGCGCGGCCCATGCGGCGCGCGCCCGCGCCCTGCAATCGCCCGGGCCGGCGCTGCCCTGGGTGCGGGACATGGTGGCGCAGGCGGGGGAGGGGCCACCGGTGCCGGTGCGCCTCTACCGTGCCGCCGAGGCCGAGCCGGGCGGCCCGCCGCTGCCCTGCCTGCTCTACCTGCATGGCGGCGGCTGGGTGCTGGGCAGCCTGGAGACGCATGACGGCCTCTGCCGCCGCCTGGCGCGGGCCCTCGGCGCCTGCGTGCTGGCGGTGGAATACCGGCTGGCGCCGGAGCACCCCGCGCCGGCCGCGCTGGAGGACAGCATCGCCGCGCTGCGCTGGCTGGCGGCCGAGGCGCCGTCGCTCGGCATCGACCCGGCGCGGCTGGCGGTGGGCGGCGACAGCGCCGGCGGCACCCTCGCCGCCGTGCTGGCGCTGATGGCGCGCGACGGCACGGTGCCGCCCGTGGTGTTCCAGATGCTGCTCTACCCCGCCGTCGACCTGGCCATGACGGGCGAGAGCTATGAGCGCTTCCGCGAGGGGCTGCCGCTGACGGCGGCGACGATGCGCTGGTTCATCGACCACTACCTGCCGCCCCCGATGGACCGGACGGCGTGGCGCTTCTCGCCCGCGCGGGCGCAATCCCTCGCCGGCGTGGCGCCCGCCCTGGTGCTGACCTGCGGGCACGACCCGCTGTGCAGCGAGGGCCAGCTCTACGCCGCGCGGCTGGAGCGGGAGGGCGTGCGCGTCACCGCCCTGCATGCGAGCGACCAGATGCACGGCATCCTCACCATGGACAAGGCGATCGGCCCGGTGGCCGAGCTGGTGGCCTTCGCGGCCGGGGTGCTGCGCCGCCATTGGTGAGGGGGCGGGGAGGCGCGGAACCGTGGCGGGAGAACCGGCGCGGCGGCGGAGCCGTGCCCGGATTATCCATGCAAGAGTTCCTTTGCCTGACAGGGAAAAACTGTTGACGGCCTGAGTTTGCGCTGCCCAACATGAACGAAATCCATCGGAAAGATGGAAAGCCGTACAGGTGCCATGGGCACCGGCGGCATGAAGGGAGAGAGAAATGTCCAACGGTGCGAATGTCACCGGGCGGCGCGTGCTGCTCGGCGGTGCCGCCGCGGGTGCGGCCATGCTGGCCATGCCGCGCATTGCCGGCGCCCAGGCCAAGGTGATCCGCGTCGGCATGCCGACGATTTTGTCCGGGCGCGTCGCTATCCTCGGCACGTCGAGCCGGGCGGCGGTGCAGTACGCCTTCGGCCGCATCAACGAGGCAGGCGGGCTTGGCGGCCGCACGCTGCAACTGGTGGAGCGCGATTCCAAGGGCCGCCCCGACGAGGCCGCCAAGGTGACGCGCGACCTCATCAACAACGATGGCTGCGAGATCATCATCGACGGCGAGGCCTCCTCGGGCGGCTTCGCGGTGCATGAGGTGGTGCGCGATCTGCCGGTGCTGTGCATCCACACCAATTCCGAGACCTCGTCGCTGACGGCGGACCCGAAGCTGCACGTCAAGACCGCCTTCCGCTGCGCCCGCCAGGGCATCCACGACGCGGTGGCGGGCGGCGTCTATGCCTCGGGCATCTCGAAGCAGCGCGGGCTGAAGCGCTGGATGACCTGCTCGCCCGACTATGCCTATGGCCGCGACAACACCGCCGAGTTCCTCGAATTCGCGAAGATGTACGATCCGGCCATCGAGGTGGTCGACCAGGTGTGGCCGCGCCTCTTCGCGCCGGACTACACGGAGAACATCACCAAGGCGCTGCAGGTAAAGCCGCAGGCGATGTACTCGGCGCTGTGGGGCGGCGACCTCGTCAGCTTCATCGAGCAGAGCAACCTCTACCGGCTGTTCCCGAACGTGGCGCTGTTCTCCTCCTCGCTGGGAGACCCGCCGGTGCTGACCGCCATCAAGCAGCTGCCGGCCGGGCTGCACACCGCCTACCGCTACAACCGCAACTACCCCGAGAAGCCGGCCAACACCGCCTTCGCCGACGGCTTCACGGCGCTGGCGAAGCACGAGCCCACCAACTGGGCCTGGCAGAACTACGTCGCCGCCCAGTTCATCGCCGAGGCGCTGAAGCGCACCAATGGCCGCACCGAGGGCGCGGCGCTGGCGGCGGAGCTGAAGGGCATGGCCATTCCCTCCGGCCTCGCGGTGGAGGAGAAGCTGACGCTGCGCGACACCGACCACACGCTGATCGGCTACCCCACCGCCTGGGGCCGCACCGTGCCGAAGGCGCCCTTCGTCGAGGATTTCGCGCCCATCCCCTGGTCGCAGATCCTGGAGATGGAGACGCAGTGGAAGAAGCAGAAGGGCTACGCCTGAGCCGCGCCCCGCCACGGGAGACACGCCATGAATCTCGATGTTCTCGCCGGCTGCGTCGCCACCGCCTCCTGCTTCGTCACCCAGGTGTCGACGGGGCTGATCGTCGGCATGCTGCTGTTCCTTGTCGCCTCCGGGCTGTCGCTGATCTTCGGCGTGCTGGGCGTGGTCAACTTCGCCCATGGCGTGTTCTACATGCTGGGCGCCTACTTCGCCTTCGCCGCCTATGAGGCGACCGGCAGCTTCATCCTGGCGCTGCTGGCCGGCGCCGCGGGGGCAGGAATCGTCGGCATCGTCTTCGAGCGGTTCTTCATGAGCCGCGTCTATGGCAAGGACCTGCTGATGCAGCTCCTCGTCTGCTACGCCGCCATCCTGATCTGCGACGACCTGGTGAAGATCGTCTTCGGCGCCGACTACAAGCTGATGGGCATGCCGGAAGCCTTCGCCACCGCGCCGGTGGAGGTGCTGGGCGGCTTCATCCCCGGCTACTACATCTTCATGGTGGGCATGGCGCTCGGCATCGGCGCGGTGCTGTGGCTTGGCATCAACCGCACGCGGCTGGGCAAGATCATCCGGGCGCTGGCGATCAACCCGCAGATGGTCGGCGCGCTCGGCATCAACACGCGGCTGCTCTACGCCGGCGTCTTCGGCATGGGCTGCGTGCTGGCCGGCACGGCGGGGGCGCTCGCCGCGCCGGTCCGCACGCTGACGCCGGGCATGGGCCTCTCGGTGCTGATCGAGAGCTTCATCGTCACCGTCATCGGCGGCATGGGCTCGATCCCCGGCGCGCTGGTGGCGGCGATCCTGATCGGGCTGACGCGGGCCTTCGGCGCCATCGGCTTCCCGCTCTTCACCGACGGGCTGATGTTCGCGCTGATGGGGTTGGTGCTGATCCTGCGCCCCTCCGGCCTGCTTGGCGCGAGGACGGCCTGATGCGTGCCGGGCTGATGCGGGATCTGGGCCTCGGCCTGATCGGGCTGGTGCTGCTGCTGGCGCTGCCCGCGCTCTTCCCGCACCCCTCGTTGCGGGATTTCCTGATCTACGTCATCGCCTACGGGCTGCTGGCGATGTCGCTGAACCTGCTGGTGGGCCTCACCGGGCTGGTCTCCTTCGGCCATGCCGCCTACTTCGCCTCGGGCGCCTATGTGTTCGGGCTGCTGATGCAGGGCGGCGCGGTCTCCATCCCCGTGGCCATGCTGGCGGCGGTGGGCGGCACGGCGCTGCTGGCGTTGGTCATCGGCGCCATCTGCGTGCGGCTGAAGGAGATCTACTTCTCCTTCATCACGCTGGCCTTCCAGATGTTCATTCACAGCATCATCCTGACCTGGGTGGACCTGACGGGCGGCGACCAGGGGCTGCGCGGCGGCATCCCGCGCCCGCCCTTCCTTGGCATCGACCTCGGCGACGCGGGCACGCTCTATGCCTTCTGCGCGGTGGCCTTCGTGGCCTGCCTGCTGGTGATGCGGCAGGTCTGGCAATCGCCCTTCGGCTACACGCTGCGGATGATCCGCGACAACCCGGCCCGCGCCAACTTCCTCGGCGTGGACGTGGTGCGGATGAAGCTCGGCGTCTTCGTCCTGGCCGGCACCATGGCCAGCGTGGCGGGCATCATCATGGCGCTGTTCGTCTCCGGTGCCTTCCCCGAATTCGGCTTCTGGACCACCTCGGGCGAGGCGATCTTCATGATCATGCTGGGCGGCACGCAGGTCTTCCTGGGCCCCGTCATCGGCGCCTTCCTGCTGCAATTGCTGAACCACTACGTGACGATCTGGACGCACCATCACGGGCTGGTGCTGGGCATCGTCATCCTGGCCATCGTGCTGGGGCTGC
>NZ_JCACVY010000134.1:0-12269 GCF_058833935.1 Roseomonas sp. TS2
CGGCGAAGGGGTTGGCCGCCCCGGCGGCGTAGGGGCTGGCCGCCTGCGTGCCGTAAGGGCTGGCCGCCTGCGCGGCGTAGGGGCTTGCCGCCTGCGCGGCGGGCGGCACCAGGGCGAGGCCGGTGGCGGGCAGCGCCTGCATCGCCTGCTGCGGCGCTTGCCGCAGGCCGAGGCGCAGCCGGGCGCCATCCACCGCGATGGCCTGGATGTCCACCGAGGCGATCTCGGGGCTGGTGAGCAGGCGGCGGCGCAGTTCCAGCCATTCCCGCAGGCCGGTGAAGCGGGCCTCGGCCAGGATGAATCCGGCGGCCGGGGCGCCGGGCATCACCGGCGGGGCGGCGTCGCCGCCCATCCCCCCGCCGGGCGGCAGGGTGGCCGGCAGGCCGGAGGGCGGGCCGCCCGCCAGCACGCCGCCGGTTCCGCCGCCCGTGCCGCCTCCGCCGCCCGCGCGGGCGGCCACGCGGCTCTGGTTGAAGTTCACCGTCAGCCGGCCGCTGTAGCCGGTGCGGGTGGTCCGCTCCTCCTCCACGATGATGGAGGAGACCAGGGAATCGATCTGGGAATCGCTCAGCCCGCGCGTCAGGCCGAGCTCCCCGGCCATGCGGTCGTAGGCGGCGCGCTGCGCGGCGGCGAGCGCGCGGGTGCGGGCGATGACGGCATTCTCGGCGGTCGCCTCGGCCGGCACGCCGCGCTGCACATAGGGGTTCGCGGCCGGCTCGGCGGCGGTGGCGGCCATGGCCGGCGGCAGCGCCTGGGCGCGCGCGCCCTGCCCGGCCCCGAACCCGGCCGACCCGACCGCGGCGCCGATCAGGCCCCCGACGACAACGGTTGCGGCGAAGCGCCGAAAATGTTGCATTCCGCCCCCTTGGATGCCCGGCATAGTGATCTCTCCTTACCCGGGCCTTTGCGCATAGCCGATCGGGCCCCCTGATGACCAGTCTGACCTACCGCGACGCCGGCGTTGACATCGAAACCGGCGACGCCCTCGTGGATGCCATCAAGCCGCTGGCGCGCAGCACGGACCGCCCCGGGACCATGGGCTCCCTCGGCGGCTTCGGCGCGCTGTTCGACCTGAAGGCGGCCGGCTACGCCGACCCCGTCCTGGTGTCCTCCACCGATGGCGTCGGCACCAAGCTGCGCCTCGCCATCGACTGCAACATGCATGACGCCGTGGGCATCGACCTGGTTGCCATGTGCGTGAACGACCTCGTCGTGCAGGGCGCCGAACCGCTGTTCTTCCTCGACTACTTCGCCACCGGCAAGCTGCAGCTGGAGCAGGCCCGCGCCGTCGTCGCCGGCATCGCCGAGGGCTGCCGGCAGGCCGGCTGCGCCCTTGTCGGCGGCGAGACGGCCGAGATGCCGGGCATGTACGCCAAGGACGACTACGACCTCGCCGGCTTCTCGGTGGGCGCCGCCGAGCGCGACGGGCTGCTGCCGAAGCCCGACGTGGCGCCGGGCGACGTGGTGCTGGGCCTCGCCGCCTCCGGCGTGCATTCCAACGGCTTCTCGCTGGTGCGCCGCATCCTGGCCGCCACCAACCAGGGCGTCGGCACCCCCGCCCCCTTCGCCACGCCGGAGGCCGGCGCGCAGACGCTGGGCCAGGCGCTGCTGGCGCCGACGCGCATCTACGTGCAGTCCGTGCTGGCGCTGCACCGCGCCGGGCTGGTGAAGGCGGCGGCGCACATCACCGGCGGCGGCCTGCCGGGCAACCTGCCGCGCGTGCTGCCCCGCGGCACCGTGGCGGTGCTGGACGCGCAGGCCTGGACCCTGCCGCCCGTCTTCGCCTGGCTGGCCCAGGCCGGCAACGTGGCGCCGGAGGAGATGCTGCGCGTCTTCAACTGCGGCATCGGCATGTGCCTGGTGGTGCGCGAGGCGGATGTCTCCGCCGCCACCGACCTGCTCTCCGACAAGGGGGAGACGGTGTTCCGCCTCGGCACCATCGCCGCCGGTGAGGCGGAGGCCGCGCCCGAGGTGCGCGTGGAGAACCTCACGCCGCGCTGGCCCGCCGCATGAGTGGAGGGGTTGGGAGCCGGCGGCGCACCGCCATCCTGATCTCCGGGCGGGGCAGCAACATGGCCGCCCTGCTCGCCGCCGCCGCCGACCCCGCCTACCCGGCCGAGATCGCGCTCGTCCTCTCCAACCGGGCGGATGCCGCCGGCCTCGGCCGCGCGGCGGCGGCCGGCATCCCGACCGCCGTGGTGGAATCCCGCCCCTTCGGCAAGGACCGCGCGGGCTTCGAGGCGGCGATGGAGGCGGAGCTGGCGCGGCACGGCGTGGAGCTGATCGCCCTGGCCGGCTTCATGCGCGTGCTGACGGAAGGCTTCACCACCCGCTGGGCAGGGCGGATGCTCAACATCCACCCCTCCCTGCTGCCGGCCTTCCCGGGGCTCGACACCCATGCCCGGGCGCTCGCGGCGGGCGTGAAGCTGCATGGCTGCACCGTGCACCTCGTGACGCCGGGCGTCGATGAGGGGCCGATCCTGGCCCAGGCCGCCGTGCCCATCCTGCCCGGCGACGACGAGGCCAGCCTGGGCGCCCGCGTGCTGGCCGAGGAGCACCGTCTCTACCCGGCGGCGCTGGCCTGGGTGGCGGCGGGGCGCGTGGCGCTGGAGGGCAACCTGGCGCGGCTGGACGCGCCGCCGGGGCCAAGCGCGGAACGGCTCAGCAACCCCGGCTAGGCCAGCCAGGGCCGGGGGAAGGAAGCCCCAGGCCCCTTCCTTCTGCTGCCGGGTCAGCCGGCGCGGGACAGGCGGCCGAGCTGCCCCTCCAGGGCGGCGGGCAGGGCCAGCACCGCCACCTCCTCCACCGCGCGCAGGGGCGGGTCGGCCACCAGGCGGCCGGCGGCGTCGCGCCGCGCGCGGAAGCGGTGGCCGGGGCCCTGCGCCGGCGCCTCGGCCACGTCCAGCTCGGCCAGGAAGGCGGCACGGCGCGCGGGGTCGGGGATCTCCTCCGCCACCTCGCGGCACAGATCGGCCAGGCTGGAGGAGCGCGCGGCGGCCTGCCGCACCGCATGCTCGGCATAGGGGCCGATCTGCCGCGCCAGCGCGTCCGCCATGCGGCGCAGCGTGGCGGCGCGGCCCAGGCGCTGCAGCCGCAGCGGCGGCGGCGGCGAGACCTCGGCCAGCATCCCCGCCCCCTCATCCTCGGCCCGCACATGGCCCGCCAGCACCAGGAACTGCCCGCCCGCATGGGCCTCGGGCAGGATCAGCCGCTCATCGGGGGCGTAGAGCAGCAGCCGACCGGCCTCGGCCAGCCGGCGCGCCCGCGCCTCGCGCTCCGGCCCGGGCGGCAGCAGCACGGCCAGCGTCTCCTCCAGCGGCCGGCCGCCGGGGGCGAGGCCCGGCTCCGCCACGCGGCGCTGCCCCGGCTCGTAGAGGCGCGAGACCGGCCAGGGGATGCCGTGGCGCTGGAACACGTACCAGACCCGGCGCAGCACCTCGCTGTCGATCTCCGGCCCGTCCCAGGTGTTGCGGATCCAGTAGCGGGCGCGGTAGCGCGCCAGGGCGCTGCCGGGGTCGTAGCCCTCCAGCATCACCATCACCGGGCGCGCGGCGTCGATCTGCGGGAAGTCGGTGATCAGCGCCGTCACCAGCTCCGAGACGCGCTGCGGCGGCACGTTGGCGGGGGCGGGGAAGAGGGAATCCTGCCGCACCGGCTGCCCCGCCGGATAGACCACCATGGTGTCGTTGCAGATGCGCGCATTGGGGATGACGATGGTGGTGCCGTCCCGCCGCCGGCCGATGGCGGTGCGCCAGTCCAGCCGGACGATCTCCACCTTCCGCCCGTCCAGCACGATGGTGTCGCCCACATGCAGCACACGGTCCATGTGCAGCGCCACGCCCGAGATCAGGCTGCCGAGCGTCGGCTGCAGCGCCAGGCCGACGGCGGCGGTGAGGATGGCGGAGGTGGTGAGCACCGCCGTGATGTCGAAGCCGAAGGAGGCCAGCACCACGGCCGAGGCGGCGAAGGTGAGCACGCTGTAGGCGATGGCGCGCTGCAGCCCCGTGGGCTCGAGGCCCAGCCCGGCGGACAGGCCGAGGCCGAGCACGGCGCGGCCGCCCGCCATCACCACCAGCAGCGCGGTGCCGAGCGTGGCGCCGATGCGCAGCCCCGCCTGCACCGGGCCGTGGCCGAGCAGCAGGTGGTCCTCGGCCAGCCAGCTCAGCAGCCACAGGCCGGCGCTGCCGGCGGCGAGCAGCGCCAGCGGCCAGAGCCCGCCGGGCAGGCCGGCTGTGGCGGCGGCGGGGCGCGGGTTCAATCGCCGGCCTCCGGGCGCGGCGCCGCCTCGCGGCCGAGCCGGCCCATCGCCTTGCCGAGCGAGATGCGCAGCCGGTCGATCGACTCCGCCAGCCGGCGGATCTCGCCGGCGCCGGCGCGCGGCAGGCCGAGGCGCGGGTCGCCGCTCTGGCTGGCCGCCTCGGCGGCGCGGCTGAGCGCGCCGAGCGGGCGGATCACCATGCGGTCCAGCGCCAGCACCAGCGCCACATAGGCCAGGCCGAAGATCAGCGCGAGGCCGAGCCCGAGCACCCCGACCAGCTCCAGCGAGCCCTTCAGCCCCTGCGTCACCGGCACGGTCAGCACCTGGGCGCCCACCACCTCGTTCATCTGCCAGCCGAAGCCGCTGCCGGTGCCGTATTTCGCCAGCATGGCCGGCGGCGCCCGCTCCGGCGTGCTGTGGCAGGTCAGGCAGCCTTCCTGGGTGATGCGGATGGGGCGGGCCAGGTAGAACAGCCGGTCCGTGTCGGTGGGGCGGACGCCGCTCAGCTCCGCCAGCCGCGGATCGGCGCGGAAGCGCTGGATCAGCTCCACCTCGAAGGGGGTGGCGAGGTCGGCGCTGGAGGTCGGGTTCAGCGCCGGCTCGCGGTAGGTGTAGGCGCTGTACTCGCTGGCCACCATGCGGAAGACGGTCTGCGCCGCGAAGGAGGGCACCGTCTCGGCGTGGAAGGCGCCATCCTCCAGCCGCGTGAGCTTGGGGAAGATGTGCTCGGCCGTGTAGCCGCGGATGGCCAGCGCCGAGCGCAGCAGGATGCGCGCCTCGGAGGCCGCCTGCCCCAGGGCGCGGTCCTGCAGCAGCAGGTAGAAGCCGCCGAGCCCCGCCAGCAGCCCCAGGCAGAACACCATGGCCAGGATGCGCGACACCGTGCGCCGTATGCCGGGAACCTGCACCGTCTCGTCTCTCCGCCCCTGCGGCGATGCTATCGCCGGCATGCCACCCCCGGCCAGACCGCACCCCGCGCCGCGATCGACGAACACGAAAACGTGTGGCGCGGCGAGTTGACGCGGCGCGCCGAACCGAGAACGTTCTCGACCAACCAGGACGAGCCGGAACACGGCCGCAGACAGGAGGAAACGCATGCGCGAGAGCGCGACAGCGGCGCATGGGGCGGGCCATGGCGCCTAGCCGCACGCACCGCATCACCATCAAGGACCTGGCCCGGGGGCTGGGCATGTCGGTCGCCACCGTGGCGCGGGCCTTCCACCCCGGCGGCGCCATCGCCGCCGAGACACGCGCCGTCGTGCTGCGCCGCGCCGAGGAGCTGGGCTACCACCCGAACGCCCTGGCGCGCGGCATGATCACGCGGCGCACCCGCATCGTCGGCGTGGTGGTGTCCGACCTCGCCAACCCCTTCTACCCGGCGGCGCTGGAGCGGCTCACCAGCCGGCTGCAGGGCGCCGGCTACAACACGATGCTGGTGATGACCGAGCCGGAGGGCGCGGCGGCGGCTTCGGAGGCGGCGGCGCTGCGGCTGCTGCTCTCCTACCAGCCGGAATGCGCCATCGTGCTGGCCACCACCCTCAGCAGCGCCGCCAGCCGCGCCTGCCGCGAGGCCGGCACGCCGCTGCTGTTCCTCAACCGCCACCCCTCCGACCCGGAGGCGGCCGCCATCGTCTGCGACAACGCGCAGGGCGGCGCGGCCCTGGCCGACCACCTGATCGACCGCGGCGCCACGCGGCTGGCCTTCGTCGGCGGCCGCGCCGATGCCTCCACCCATGCCGAGCGGCGCGCCGGCTTCCTCGGCCGCTGCGCCGCGCGCGGCGTGCCGCCGCCGCTGGAATGGCCTGGCGAGGGCGTGGCCGGCGCCTTCACCTACGCCGCCGGGCAGGCCGCGGCGCAGGCCCTGCTCGCCGGCCCGGACCGGCCGCAGGCGGTGTTCTGCGCCAGCGACATCCTGGCCATCGGCTTCCAGGAGGCGGCGCGCGGGCGCTTCGGCCTGCGCGTGCCGCGCGACCTCGCCATCGCGGGCTTCGACGACATCCCGATGGCCGCCTGGCCGGCGCACGACCTGACGACGCTGCGCCAGCCGGTGGAGGCGATGCTCGACACCGCGCTGGACTGGATCGGCCGCCTCGGCCGGGGCGAGCCCCTGCCGCGCCCGCTGCTGCGCCTGCCCGGCACGCTGGTGGCGCGCGGCAGCACCCCCGCCCTGGTTCCCGCCGCCCTCCGCGACACCCATCCCGAGAAGGAAACCTCATGCAGCATGTCCTGAACACCGTCGCCGTGGTCGGCGCCGGGCTGGTCGGCTCCGGCTGGGCGCTGGTCTTCGCCCGCGGCGGCGCCCGCGTCCGCCTGTTCGACGCCAGCGAGGCCATCCGCGCCGGCGCCCTGGAGCGGCTGCGCACCATGCTGGAGGACATGCACGGCGCCGGGCTGGTCGAGGCGGTGGAGCCGGTGCTGGCGCGCATCACCGTCTGTGCCACGCTGGCCGACGCGGTGGGCGAGGCCGACTACATCCAGGAATCCGTGCTGGAGCGGGTCGAGGTGAAGCAGGCCGCCTGCGCCGATATCGACGCGGCGATGCGGGCGGATGCCATCGTCGGCTCCTCCTCCTCCGGCATCCCGGCCTCGGCCTTCACGGCGGGGCTGCCGAAGCGGGAGCGCTTCCTCGTCGCCCACCCGGTGAACCCGCCGCACCTGATCCCGCTGGTGGAACTGGTGCCGGCCCCCTGGACCGACCCCGCCATCCTGCCGGTGCTGCGCGCCGCCATGGAAGGCTGGGGCCAGGCGCCGATCGAGGTGAAGGGCGAGGTGGAGGGCTTCATCCTCAACCGCCTGCAGGGCGCGCTGCTGAACGAGGCCTGGGCGCTCTACGAGGCGGGCCTCGCCTCGGCCGCCGACATCGACCGCACGGTGAGCCAGGGGCTCGGCCTGCGCTGGGCCTTCATGGGGCCGTTCGAGACCATCGACCTGAACGCGCCGGGCGGCATCGCCGACTACTCGGCGCGCCTCGCGCCGCTCTACCACAGCATCGCCCTCTCCCGCCGTGACCCGCAGCCCTGGTCGGCCGGGGCGATCAAGGCCGCCGAGGCGGAGTTGCGCCAGGCCCTGCCGGCCGACCGGCTGCAGGCCCGCACCGACTGGCGCAACCGCCGGCTGATGGCGCTCGTCGCGCACCTGCGCGCGCAGCCGGAGTGATGCATCTGCGTGCGCAGCTTGAGCGACGCATCTGCGCGCGCAGCCTGAGCGATGCATCTGCGCGCGCAGCCTGAGCGATGCTGCCGCGCGCGCGGCCCGCGTGACGCCGCAGCGGCCGTGGCCCGCGTGACGCATCGGCGCGCATGGCCGGTGCGCGGCGCCCACGGGCGCAATCCGAAGAACCCTCCGCGCGGCCGGCCACCTCGTGCCGGCCGTGCCGCCCCTCCCCCGGCCCGGGCCGGGCAGCCTCTCGTCCAGGAAGGAACCACCCCTTGATCGGCACCCTTGCCATCATCCTCTCGCTCGCCGGGCTGATGTACTTCGCCTATCGCGGCTACAGCGTGCTCTACCTCGCCCCCATCATGGCCGCCTTCGCCGTGCTGATGGCGCAGGGCGGGCCGCTGCTGGCCACCTATACCCAGGTCTTCATGACCAGCCTCGGCCGCTACGTCGTGCTGTTCTTCCCCATCTTCCTGCTGGGCGCGATCTTCGGGAAGCTGATGGCCGACAGCGGCTCCTCCACCACCATCGCCCACACCATCGTGCGGAAGCTGGGCGCCAGGCACGCCATCGCCGCCGTGACGCTCGCCTGCGGCGTGCTGACCTATGGCGGCGTCTCGCTCTTCGTGGTGGCCTTCGCCATCTACCCGATCGCGGCGGCGCTGTTCCGCGAGGCGCAGGTGCCCAAGCGGCTGATCGCGGCGGCCATCGCGCTCGGCTCCTTCACCTTCACCATGACGGCCTTCCCCGGCACGCCGGCGATCCAGAACGCCATCCCGACGCGCTTCTTCGGCACCACCACCTTCGCCGCCCCCGGCCTCGGCATCATCGCCGGCTGCATCATGCTGTTCGGCGGGCTGGCCTGGCTGCAGCTGCGCGCCCGCCGCGCCCAGGCCGCCGGCGAGGGCTATGGCGACCACCAGGAGAACCTGCCGCAGTTCGAGGATGGCGCGCGCCCCGGCTTCGCCCTCGCCATGCTGCCCATCGTCGTGGTGATCGGGCTGAACGCGCTGTTCTCGCTGGTGGTGTTCCCGCGCCTCGACCTCGGCTACCTGGCGCAGCAGGTCTATGGCAACGTCTCGCCCAGCGCCGTCATCGGCACCTGGGCGCTGATCGTGGCGCTGGTGGGCGCCATCCTCACCGTGCTGGTGCTGCAGCGCCGCCACCTGCGCGACGCGCAGAAGACGCTGAACGAGGGCACGATGGGCTCCATGCTGCCCATCTTCAACACGGCGAGCGAGGTGGGCTACGGCGCCGTCATCGCCTCGCTGGCCGCCTTCGTGCTGGTGCGGGACTTCGTGGTGGGCATCGCGCCGGACACCCCCACCATCTCGCTCGCCATCGCGGTGAACGCGCTGGCCGGCATCACCGGCTCCGCCTCGGGCGGCCTGTCCATCGCGCTCGACACGCTGGGCGCCACCTATCTGGAGCGGGCCAACGCGCTGGGCATCAGCCCCGAGCTGCTGCACCGCATCGCCACCATCTCCTCGGGCGGCTTCGACTCGCTGCCGCACAACGGCGCGGTGATCTCGCTGCTCACCATCACCGGCCTCACCCACAAATCCTCCTACGGGGACATCTTCGTGGTGAACCTGCTGATCCCGGTGGCGGCGCTGATCACGGTCATCGTGCTCGGCACCATGTTCGGGGCGTTCTGACAGGCCGCCGCGGGAAGGGCGCGCGCCTCTTCCCGCGGCCTCAGGCGGCCTTGATGCCGCGCAGGAAGGTGCCGACCTGGAGGCCCAGCGTCTCGGACTGGCGGGACAGCTCCCCGGCGGCGGCCAGCACATCCTGCGCCGCGCCGCCCGTCTCGCCCACACGCTGCGAGACATCCACCACGTGCCGCGTGACATCCTGCGTGCCGCTGGCGGCCTGCGCCACGTTGCGGGCGATCTCCCGCGTCGCCACCCCCTGCTCCTCGACGGCGGCGGCAATGGCGCCGGCGATCTGGTTCACCTCGCCGATGGTTCCGGCGATGCCCTGGATGGCCTGCACCGCCTCCTGCGTCACCTGCTGGATCTGGCCGATCTGCGCCGCGATCTCCTCGGTGGCCTTGGCGGTCTGGCTGGCCAGGTTCTTCACCTCGGAGGCGACCACGGCGAAGCCCTTGCCCGCCTCCCCGGCGCGGGCCGCCTCGATCGTGGCATTGAGCGCCAGCAGGTTGGTCTGCCCGGCGATGCTGCTGATCAGCCCCACCACGTCGCCGATGCGCTGGGCGGCGGCGGAGAGGGCGCGCACCGTCGCATCCGTGCGCTGCGCATCCTCCGCGGCGCGGGCCGAGACGGTGGTGGAGCGCTCCACCTGGCGGGCGATCTCGGCCACCGAGGTGGCAAGCTCCTCCGCCGCCGCCGCCACCGTCTGCACGTTGGCGCTGGCCTCCGCCGCCGAGGCGGCCGCGGCACCCGCCCCCTCATCCGCCTGCGCGGCGCCCTGGCGCATGGCCTGGGCGGTGGCCTGCAGCTGCGTGGCGGCGGCGGCCAGCATCTCCACGAGCTGCCCGGCATCGCGCTCGAAGCCCTGGGCCAGCCGCTCCACCCGCGCGGCGCGGGTGGCCTTCTCCTCCTGCTCGGCACGCTGGGCGGCGGCCAGGCGCTCGCCCTCGATCATGCTGTGGCGGAACACCTGGACGGCGGCCGCCATGGCGCCGATCTCGTCCCGCCGCCCCTGCCCCGGAATGGCGATGCCGAAATCCCGCTCCGCCAGCCGCCGCATCGCCACGGTGATCGCCAGCAGGGGGCGCAGCACGCGGCGGGAGACCATCAGCCAGGCCCCGAGGCCGATCCCCGCCGCCAGCCCCAGCCCGCAGGCATAGAGGATGAAGCCGGCCAGCGCCGCGCCGGAAGCCTCCCGGGCCAGGGCCTCCGCCTCCGCGCCCGCCGCCATGCTGAGCCCCCGCAGCTGCTCGATCAGGCCGGTGGCCTCCTGCCACCACTGCTCCCCGGAGACGGGGTAGGGCTGGCCGCCGGTGCCGGCGGCATAGACCGCCCGGCGAAGCTGGCCGAAGGCGCCGAACAGGCGCTCCCGCACGGCGGCGGCGGCCTGCACGGTCCGCGGCCCGCCGCTCTCCAGCTCGGCCTCGATCATCGCCCAGGCGGTCTCCACCTGGCCGCGATGGGTGGCCAGCTGCTCCAGCTGCGCCAGGGAGATGGGGGCGCCGCGGGCCAGCAGGCCGGCGACGATGCCGCGCTCGCGCCCCAGGAACTCGGTGGCGAGCCAGATGAAGTGCTTCAGGCTCTGCAGCTCCGCCAGCCGGGCCTCCGTGGTGCCGCCCGAGGCGTGCTGCGCCAGCCGCAGCGATTGCGAGGTCTCGATCAGCGCCCGCATGCCCTCCCACCACTGCGCCGGCAGCGCCGCGTCGCGCGCCGCGCGCGGCTGGGACAGCGCGGCATCGGCCCGGCGCCGCAGCGCCGCCACCTCCGCCTGCGCGGCGGTGGCGGCGGCGAGCGCGCGGGCCATGCCCTGCTCCGCGGCCCGGCCACCCGCCCGCAGCCGGGCGGCGGCCTGCGCCATGGCGCCGTCGGCGGCGCTGCGCTGCGCTTCCAGCGCCGCCCGCCGCTCGGCGCTGGCCGGCGCCTCGGCCCCCAGCGCCATCGCCGTGCCGCCCCGCTCCGCCGCCCAGGCGCCCGCCGCGCTCAGCAGCAGGTCGGCGGTGGCGTTGGCCTCCAGCGCGGCATCCGCGGTCTGCCGCTGCTGCAGGGCCTGGAAGGCGCCGGAGGCGGCCTGCAGCAGCGCCAGCGCCGCCAGCAGGAGGATGGCCCCGTAGAGGATGGGGCGGAGGGTAAGGCGGTTCAGCATGCATCGGCCCCCGAACTCGTGCCGCCCTGCAAGCTGCGCAGGGCCGGGGACTGCTCTGCGCCAAAAAGCTTGCTTCTTTATGGAGCGGGCTGCGCCTCTCGCGCGGCGGCCCGGCTCAGAGCGAGCCGCGCTCGACCAGCACGGCCGGCAGCCGCTCGCTGTAGGCGGCGCCGCCCTCGGCGCCGGAGAGGCGGGCGCGCAGCAGCGTCACCGTCGCCGCCACCATCTCCGCCACGGGCTGGCGCAGCGTCGCGAGGTCGTAGGCCGGCCAGGCGGCCATCGGGATGTCGTCGAAGCCGATGACGGAGACATCGCGCGGCACGCGCCGGCCGAGCACGTGGCGCAGCGCGTCCAGCCCGCCCAGGGCCAGGATGTCGTTGGCGAAGAACAGCCCGTCCGCCTCGCCCAGCCCCAGCGCGGCGCGGTGGCCGGCGCCATAGCTGTAGCCGCCGGCTTCCACGCGCAGCGGCGGCGGCAGGCCGCGCTCGGCAAAGGCGGCGAAGAAGCCTTCCTCGCGCTCGCGGCTGGTGGAGGTGTCGGCGCGGCCGGCGACGAAGGCGGGGCGGCGCCGGCCGCGCCGCAGCAGCGCCTCGGCCGCCATGCGTCCGCCCGCCACATTGTCGCAGGCGATGCTGTCGAGCGGCGTGTCGCCGGCGGCGGCGCGGTTGAACAGCACGGCGGCGCGGCCATCGCCCAGCCAGTGCGCGGCGCCGGCCGAGGAGAGGCTGGCCGAGGTCACCACCACCGCGTCCACATGGTACTGCCGCAGCATGGGCAGGGCGGCATCGGCCTCCTGCCCCGGCGGCACGGTGAACAGCAGCGTCTGGAAGCCCGCCGCCTGCAGCGCCTGGGAGAGCTGCTCCAGCACCACCGGGTAGAAGGGGTTGGCCAGCTCGCCCATGACGAGGCCGACGATGCTGCTGCGCCGGCGGGAGAGCGAGGCGGCGATGATGTTGGGCCGGTAGCCCAGCGCCTCGGCCGCCGCCAGGACGCGGGCGCGCATCTCCGGCGCGATGGAGGCGCCGGGGCTGAAGGCGCGCGAGACCATGGATTGCGACAC
>NZ_JCACVY010000135.1:0-12204 GCF_058833935.1 Roseomonas sp. TS2
ACGCCATGAACCCCGAGGCCTACGCGGCCCGCGGGCGCTACCCCGAGCCGACGAATGGCCTCATCCGCCAGGTCGAGCATATGACGTGGGTCGCGCAGGTGGGATCTGGCCGCAAGGCTGGCTCGGCCCCGGCTGGCGAGGAGACGAACCCGACCAAGGTGGCGCTCGCCGTCTATGGCATGCTCGCCAACCACCAGCCCCTCGACGCCGGCGCCTCGGCGCTGATCGAGGGCTGGCTACGCGGGCTGGAGGCGCTGCTGGACGGGCAGTTGCCCGAGGCCGAGGCGCCGGACCCGGTGACGCCTGAGCCCGAGCCGTCCGACGAGGTGGCCGAGCTGCGGGCGCAGGTGGCTCGCCTTCAGGGGCAGCTCGCCACGGCGCAGGCGGCGCTGGCGGCGATCAGGGCCGCCCTGCCGCCGGGGTGAGCGATCGGGTATGGTCCGACTATGGCCATGCCCACCGTCATCCCCGAGCGATTCCGCGTCGTCAGCCGCTCAGACACCCCGGACGGCTGGACCGTCTGCGAGTACCGCGGCGCCACGATCCGGTGCTGCGGGGTGCACAACGTGCTGCTGATGCCGGACCACCCCTACCATGGCGCCAGCTTTGGCCAGGCGTCGTTCGTCGAGACGCTGATTGACCTGTGGCTCGACGAACGGCGGCTGCCGCAGGGGTATAGGGCAGGCACCAGCAGGCTCGCGCCGGACTGATAACCGGCGGCGCAGGATCCTGCGTCGTCTGAGGTCCGGTGAGCCGATTTAGCGCTCGCCCGGCCAAATATGGCGAGGTGGGTGTATCACCAGGAACGTGCGCCCGCCTCGTTCCTCCCAGCCCGCCCAATTGCAACCATGGCGCTGAGCAGCAGCATTTGCGCGGGCCAAGGCTTCCCCCCGCTGATCGGCAGGACAATTGAGCGGAAGCTCGGCCCGTTGGCCGGTACGCTTAGCTCGGGCGGCGATTTCATTAAGAACCGTGTCAGATGGGATCGTCATCGCTTCCTCCCGTGAATGGCGTAGCGCGCATAAACTACTCTAGATGCAACGATAATCCTTTAGAACTCATACGGAATGCCCATGAGGCGAGGCTTTGCCGTAATGGCGGAGACTCATACTGCTGGGAACCTTCGCAGCGTCCTGGGTTTTGCTACAGGACGTGCAGGGATCTCAGCTGCAATGAGCGGTGAAGATTATCAATATATCTAGCAAATCGAGAGAGACGTAGCTCGCCTGGAAAGTCTAGGCGAGGCAATTTACAATGGCGCGCAAGCAGACATGTTCCAGGCGTTTCTACGCCACCTGCACCATACCTCCATGGAAGCTCATCGTCTTGTAGGCTTGCCTGGTCCTCCCGCAGAGCCCCTATCCTGCTGGCTCCATAACCCGCGAGGAACTGGAGATGAGCCATCGTCCTCATGACGATAACTCCGATATTGCTGCGCCCGGCGGAAACAGAGAGCGCTTGGAGAGGTTGGGTTCTACGTGGGGCGACCCGCCGGTCGTCCGCTGCCCAATCACTGTGTCGGCAAGGTTGTGTCCGGTTCCGCCGCGAGAGCCTGCGCGACATGGCGTAGCTTGTCGGGATTGCGGGTGATGTAGATCGCGGTGATCTGTCCACTCTCGATGGCGAGCGCTGTCGTCTGGAGCACATTGCCGCGCTCGCGGCTGACATAGCCGGGCAGCCCGTCAATCCAGACGGTTTCGATCATCTGCGCCCAGCCTGCCCCCCATTTGCGGCGCACACCCTCGAACATGCGCAACAGGCGGTCCAGTCCCGCGATGGGATTGATGAAGGCCAGAACCTTGCCGCCGCCATCCGAGCGCAGCACTGCGTTCTCGGCGAGAAGCGTGCGTAGTGTTGCGGTGTCGCCGGTGGTCGAGGCTGCGAAGAAGGCAAGCGCGATCCGCTCGCCCTCCTCGCGTGCCACGGGGAAGCGCGGACGCGCGGCCTGAATGTTCCGCCGCGCCCTAACAGCGAGCTGACGCACGGCGGCCGCTTCCCGGTCGAGCGTGTCCGCCACCTCGCCGAGTGGCATGCCGAAGACGTCGTGGAGCAGGAAGGCTGCCCGTTCGAGCGGCGAAAGGCGCTCCAGCGCCATCATCAGCGTGAGTGTCAGATCATCTTCGTCGACGCCGTCCGCTTCGGTTTCCACGAACGGATCGGGCAGCCAGGCACCGACATAGGTCTCTCGGCGGGCACGAGCCGACTTCATTTCGTCGAGGCAGAGCCGGGTGACCACGCGCGCTAGGAAGGGATACGGGGCGGCGACATCGCTCCGGTCGGTGCCGACCCAACGTAGCCATGCATTCTGCACGACGTCCTCGGCCTCACTGCGCGAGCCCAGCATACGGTATGCGATGCGCAGGAGCCGCGCCCGATGGGTCTCGAAGATGACCGTGGCGTCGTCTGCCTGCCGCATACGCATATCCTCGACGGTGGTTTGGAATAACTTGGCCATGGCTGTCGCGCGGGATAACCGCCGTTCAAAACACACGGGTCTCCTAATGGCGATCCGGCGTTGTCAGTTCGGTGTCGTCCGTGTCGACGACGAAGACGGCGAGGAGCTTGGAGGACTCGAGGTCGCTGGCGTTGGCGCTGACGCCGTGATGGTCGCCTGGCATCTCGACGAAGCTTTCGCCGACGTGGAAGACCCTCTCCGGCCCGTCGTTGATCCGGCTGCGCACTGCGCCCTCGATAACGGTTGCCGTGATGAAGGCGGATGCGGCGTGGGTGTGGGACGGCGAGGAGCCACCCGGACCATACTCCACGAGAACGCCGCGCAGGCTCTTGCCCGGAACAGAGGGGAGCGGATGGTCAAAAATCGTCGTCACGCGGGCCTCACCATTTGCGACGTCCGCCGCCAGGGTAGGGGCGGGTGAGACGGCAATGAGGGCGGCCAACAAAAGATTCCGGAGCATGAAAGGGCCTTTCGTCGTGGAGGGAAGACGTGCAGCGGTTTAGGCGGCGAGCCAGTTCTCGAAGCGTGTTGGCCCCAGTCGTGCCGCGCCCTCATGCTCGGGAACAAGCGACCCTGTTTCGAGCGCGGCGCCGAAGTAGCGCGCCGCCCTGTCGGCCAGCACCTCCCGATTGTCGCCGTTGGCGGCGATGCGGCGGGCGACGAAGTCGCGGAACGGCTGGCGGATCGGTCCGGCGATCTCGATCGTCGCATTGCGCGGCGGAGCAAGTGCGACATCGGCGAGTGCTGCGGCGACATCGGCGGCGGCGATGGGCTGGAAGTCGGCATCAGGAACGACAAGGCAGTCGCCATCGACTGAGGCTTCGGCGATGGCGTCCACGAACTCGAAGAACTGGGTCGCGCGCACGATGGTGAAGGGGATGCCGGATTCCTTGATAAGCCGCTCCTGCGCGACCTTAGCCCGGAAGTAGCCGTTCCCCTGAAGGCGGTCCGTGCCGACGATTGACAGGGCGACGTGGTGCTTCACGCCCGCTTCGTGCTCCGCCGCAAGGAGGTTGCGACCAGAGCGCTCAAAGAAGTCGAGCACTGCCGTGTCCTCGAAAGAGGGCGAGTTCGACACGTCGACGACGACGTCGGCTCCGTGGAGCACGTCCGCAAGGCCTTCGCCCGTCAGCGCATTTACCCCGCTGCTGGGCGATGCCGCGATGGCCTCGTGCCCTTGCCGCGAGAGTTCGGCTGTCAGGTGCCGACCGATGAGTCCGCTGCCGCCAATCACCACGATCTTCATCTTGCCCTTCTCCTTGTTCGAGTACGGATGGGGCGGCTTCATGCCGCGCTCTCGCGTTCGTCGAACATAGGACGAGGTGGGTTGGGCCGGATGTGACATGCTCCGTAGAAAATTCGCGATGTGAAACACGAAATTGTCGGTTAGGGATCGATCGACTCGGCGGGCGGGACGGCATCGGCGCCGTCCCTGACGAAGCGGCAGAACGGACTAAGCCTTCGCCTGGACCGGGAGGCGGAAGGGTGCACCGAGACGGTTGAATGCGTTCATCGCCGCGATGGTGATTGTGAGGTCAACGAGGTCCTTCGGCGCGAAGGCCGCGCTGGCGGCGGCATAGGCCTCGTCGGAAGCGTGCGTCTCGCTCACGAGCGTGACCTCCTCCGCCCAAGCAAGAGCTGCGCGGTACTGGTCGGAGAATAGGTGGGGCACCTCGGCCCAGACCGGAACCAGGACCACTTTCTCGATCGGCATCGTCTTCAGCAGGTCCCGGGTGTGCAGGTCGATGCAGTGCGCGCAGCCGTTGATCTGCGATACACGCAGGAAGACAAGGTGGATCAGTTCGTGGGGTAGGCTGGTGCCTGTGGTGATGTAGTGGTGGATGCCATAGAGCGCCTTGGCACCCTGCGGCGCCACATTGTTCCAGACCAGCCGCTTGTTCTCGCTCATATCTCGTCCTTTTGCTCGGAACGCCGAAGATTGACGTTCAAAGCCATGACGAGACGAGCGGCCGAGATGTGACATGTCGTGCAGCATTTTCACTCAAAGCGGCTCGTGTTTTAGCCGAACGCATCTATGTCCGCTTCAGATCAGCCTAAGCGGGTCGATGACCGACCAACATAGGTCGGAGGCGGACAGGCGCCGCCGGACCAAGCTCCGAAGGGCCGCCAGACTGTGTCAGATGACGGCGTAACTATTCCGCGCGCCCGGTAACCTTTGAGCGGGGTGCTCTTCAGGCCGCCAGCTGGCCCTTGCCATGAATGACGGCTTTGCGCCCAACCAAGACGTAGGAGGTGTCTCATTACTTCCTCCAAAGCCGACATCGGCAGCAGTGACAGAGCCTCCGCCTTCTGCGGTAACGGAACACCCTGCCGTGGGGCGACCCAGAGCGGAGGGTCACACATGACCACGACCTAAGTTTGCGAGACCATCTCCTGGATGCGCCGAGCCATGGCCCCGAGCGCAAAGGGCTTGGTCATCACCTGCATACCTGGTTCCAGCCGACCGTCTCCGAGTAAGGCCTGCTCCGCGTAGCCGGTGATGAACAGGACCTTCAGATCGGGGCGAAACTGTCGCGCCACGCTGACCATCTGGCGCCCGCTCATGCCCCCGGGTAGGCCAATGTCACTGACCAGCAGGTCGATCCGGGCTCCCGACTGCAGTATTTCCAGCCCGGAGGCGCCGTCCGGTGCATCGAGCGCTGCGTACCCAAGATCGTTGAGCACCTCCGTCACGAGCATCCGGATCATCGCTTCGTCATCGACCACGAGGACCGTCAGCCTTGTGCCGAGAGGGGCTTCGGGAGCGTGTTCTTCGTTCACGCCAGCGGTTGCCATCTCGCCTTGATAACGGGGCAGGTGCAGGCAGATTGTTGTGCCCTCACCGACCTCGGACCGGATCTGCACATGGCCGCCGGACTGCTGGACGAACCCATACACCATGGAGAGGCCGAGGCCCGTCCCCTGGCCGATCGGCTTGGTGGTGAAGAACGGATCGAATGCCCTCGCTTTGACCTCTGACGTCATGCCCACGCCTGTGTCGGTCACGCAGATTGCCACATGCTGGCCCGTTGGCAGGCCGTGTTCCGTGGCGCTGGCCTCGTCGAGGTTTGACGTCCCGATCGTCAACTGCCCACCCTGTGGCATGGCGTCGCGCGCGTTGATGCAGAGGTTGAGCAGCGCATTCTCGAGCTGGTTCGGATCGCAGAGGATCGGCCAGACGTCGGCGCCAAGCTTAGCCTGGACGCTGATCTCCGGACCAACCGTTCCCCGGAGGAGCGCCTGCATCCCGGTGATGAGCGGGTCCACCTGAATCGGCTTCGGGTCGAGTGTCTGCTGGCGCGAGAAGGCCAGCAGCCTGTGCGTCAGTGAGGCTGCCCGGTCTGCCGCACCGCGTGCGGCATCGACATAGCGGTCGATGCCGCCGTTCCGGCCCTGGGCGATCCGTGTCTTGAGAAGCTCCAGACTGCCTGTGATGCCGAGCATGAGGTTGTTGAAATCATGGGCCAGACCACCCGTGAGTTGGCCGATGGCCTCCATCTTCTGCGCTTGTCGGAGCCGCTCTTCGGTGCGCTGGAGAGCTGCCACCTGCTCCTTCTCCACAGTAACGTGACGGCCGTAGGCGTAGACCAGGTTGCCCTCGACGGACGTGCTCCACGAGATCCAACGTGGTGTGCCATCCTTGTGCCGGTAGCGGTTCTCGAAGCTGATCAGGTCATTCTGGCTCGCCGCCAGGTGCAGGGCGCCACGGGTTAGCTCAGCGTCCTCGGGCCAGATGAAGTCAAGGAAGCTCTGGCCGACCACCTCGGCGGGCTGGTGCCCGAGCACGGCCGTCCAGGCGGGGCTCACGGCTTGGAAGATCCCACCCGCACTCACGATGACCAGAAGGTCCCTCGAGTTCTTCCAGACACGGTCAAGCTCGACGGTGCGCGCGGCCACCAGGGCTTCGAGCTTGGCCTCGCTTTCCCGCAGGGCCTGCTCGCCCAAGACCTTGGTGGTGGTCTCAGTGCAGGCGCAGAACAGGCCCGCGATGCTGCCGTCCTCGCTGTGGAGCGGCGTGTAGGAGAAGCTGAACCAGGTATCCTCGGGATACCCGTTGCGCCGCATGGGGATGGGCAGGTCTTCGAACGAGAGCGCCTCGCCGCCGATCACCCGCTGCACGATGGGGCCGAACTGCGGCCAGATGTCGGACCAAGCCACCTCGAACGCCTGGCCAAGCGCTTGGGGATGCTTGGAACCAAGAACTGCCGCGTAGTCGTCGTTGTAGAGCAGGATGAGCTCAGGCCCCCAGGCCAGGAACATGGGCTGCTTGGCATGGAGCATGAGGCAAACGACGGTCTGCAGGCTTTGCGGCCACGCCTGCGCTTCCCCAAGCGCGGTGGCCTGCCAGTCGAACGCGCGCACGCGTTGGCCCATCTCTCCGCCACCCGCGAGGAAGTACAGGCTCTCTGGAGCGTCTCTTTTAGAGCCCTTCCCGAAATCTGCCACGAAGCGCTCCGTCTCCACCAGCTGGTTTGAGTCGACCTCACGACCCATGCGGGGATCATCACCGTCAACTGGCCAAACACGGCTTGGAAGCTGCCGGTTTCGGGCGTTTTGCAGGCGTTGATCTCTGTGCCTGACTACCACGGCAGGAACCTAGTGTCCTGAGAGATCCCGGAGCCAGCTACCCCGGGCCATCCCGTATCGTTTTGCATCGGGGCTTTGAGCGAGCTCTCATCACTGCCAGAGGCCGCTTGCTGGCCTCCCTTTCCTGGAAAGCAGAGAGACCGCTTCCAGCCAAACTCTGCCCTCACCCAGCAGCGCTCAGCCCGATAATGGGGGAACAACAGGGCTTGGGAAAGCAGTTCCCACTGGCAAGCTGCCGCTCAGCTAAGAGGCAGCTTGCTACTATTTCTTCGTTTGCAGGAAGGGCTTTGCCAGTCGAGGATCACGAAGGAACATATATGCCGCACAACTTGTTGCCGTCGGGATCGCGGACGTACGCCAAATGTATCGTTCCCATCGCCGATTGGCGTGGTCCTGGCCCATCCTCGATCGAGGTGCCACCGTTGGCGACCGCTACGTCGTGGAACTGGCGGACCTGCTTGGCTGAGTCGCACGAGAAAGCAACGGTGCTACCGTTAGCGACAGTCGCAGGCTTGTCGTTAATGGGTTCTGTCACAATGAAATTTGCGCCGCGGTCACTGCGGTAGAAAAGCCGAGTGTGACCGCTGCCTGCCATGTTGATCGTGGCCTCATTTACGCCCAGCGTACCAAGCACGGCATCATAAAAATGCTTGGATCGATTGATATCATTGGATCCTACCATTGCATGAAATAGCAAAATCTCTCTCCCCAAAAACGCTTACACCGGCTGCGACGGTACTTCTTGATCGCAATGTAAGGCAGCCTGCTGATGGTAGCATCCTTCATGCTGGCTGCACTGTCGACAAGCACCGATATCTGCTTTGATTCGACTGCCGACACGGGCAATGCGGATTACTGTGGCACCCATTTATTTTCGCATATTTTCGCACAGCTAGGCATGCTAATCCTTGATTGTCGTATGTCTGGCTCCCCCCAGGCCCAGGCTGCCTTATTCGTCAGCGAGAGCATTCAGATGAGCGGCCTTCAGCAAAGGGCCGAACAGGCCAGCCAGAGAATGGAGGCTGCGCTGATGACCGCGCACACTATGGGAACCAGATGTGTCTGTAGCACTGTCGTTCTCCCTTTGACGCTAACCTTTTTTGATGAATGCATCATTTTAAGCATCACGAATTAGGGAAAATCAACCTAAAGGTTTTTCCTGGTGATCCTGGGACAGATCCGCGTGAGCGCCGGACCCTGCTCAGCAAATCCGAGGTCAAACGGAAAGAGGAACCTGGCTTAGCCGTGTCCCTCTGAAAACTGGCCGCTGAGCGCAAAATTCTGGCTGCTTGGCCTCGGAAAATCGATGCCTTGCTGCAACTAAGGCTGTCTGCCGTGGTTGAGCTGATGTGCTTCCTCGGCACACTAGAGGGCGGACATTGGTGGCAACGGTGCCCTGTCGGGGCCTCCCGGTAGGGCGCCGTTGTTCCGACTAGATTTTTATCGGCCGTATCTATTCCCGAGCGTGGCCAAAATCTGAGGTCTCTCGATCGGGCCCGGTACGAGCGCCGCGGCGCAGCGCCGCCTGCAGACGATCGATCATTTCACTGCGCTTGTAGGGCTTACCCAGCACCTCAAGCGTAATGTCTCGGGGGCCATTCAGCGACATCTCGTCATTATAGCCGGTGGTCAGCACCACTGGCACATCAGGGCTGCGTTCGCGCACCCATTCCCCGAGAACCAACCCGTTGGCTCCACCTGGCATCAGCACGTCCGAGAACACGAGGCTGAAGGGGTCGTTCGCCGCCTTGGCCTCATCAAAGCGCTCAAGCGCCTGCTCAGCGCTGTAGGCGACGACCACGCGGTAGCCAATGTCAATCAGCGCCTCCTGAGCCATGTGGGCGATCTCCCGACTATCATCCACCACAAGGATCAAGGGGGGCGCCGTGGATTCGCTCAGCGCGCGCGTCTGATAGCCGCTCTGCTGTGCCTCGAACCGCTGATCCTCCGTTTCCTGCACCATCTTTGGAAAGATCATGCGGATCGTGGTGCCACGCCCCGGCTCGCTCTCGATCTCCAGCCGGCCACCGGATTGCTGAACAAAGCCCTGAGCCATGGCGAGGCCAAGGCCGGTACCCTGCCCTTGCGGCTTGGTGGTGAAGAAAGGTTCGGTGGCGCGCGCCTGGATGTGTGGGGGCATGCCCGTGCCCTCGTCACTGACCGAAAGTATGACGTAATCACCTGGCTCCAGGTGATGTGCCGCGGCGTTGCCGTTGAGGTGGATGGCCTTGGTCTTCACGGTGATTGCACCGCCATTGGGCGAAGCGTCACGCGCATTCACCACAATGTTGAGCAGCGCCATCTCGAGATGCACCGGATCCACCTTCACCTCGGGAAGGCGCCGCTGCAGACTAAGGTAAAGCTCGGCTCGTTGCCCCACCGAACTTTCCAGCAATTCGCCGAAGGAATTCACCAGCTGGCTCAGGTCGACGCCTTTCGGCTCGAGCCGCGAGCGACGAGCAAAAGCCAGCAACTGGCGGGTTAGTTTGGAGCCGCGTTCCGCAGCCGCCGTAGCAGCGGAATGATATCGTTCAAAAGCGCGTTCGTCATGGCGCTTATGTTTCATTATCTCCAGGCTGCCGTTGACGATCTGCAGCATGTTGTTGAAGTCATGGGCTAGCCCAGCAGTAAGCTGACCAATGGCTTCCATCTTCTGCGCCTGCCGCAGCGACTGCTCGCTCTCCCGCCGTTTGGAGACGTCAAGCTGGCTGGCGAAAAAATAGATCAACTCTCCAGACTGGTCGAATACCGGCCCCATGAAGATCGCGTTCCAGAAGGGTGTGCCGTCCCGCCTGTAATTCAGGATCTCAAGGGCGATTGGACGTTGGTCCCGTATAGCCTCGCGCAGTTGAGTGACCGCCATCGGATCGGTTGCGGCGCCCTGGAGAAAGCGGCAGTTGCGGTTCAGCACCTCTCCCTCCTCATAGCCGGTCAGGTCGAGGAAGGCATTGTTGGCGAAGACGATTGGGCAATCACTCTGCCTCGGATCGGCTAAGATCATTGGCATCCGCGTCATCTCGACAGCAGCGAAGAACACGCTGCCTCGGTTTTCAATGCTCGGATCGACAATGTTTGCCTGTTTCCAATGATGGAGCCCAGGTCGCCCTAGTGGTTCAAGGGCACCCTGGTCCATGGCACCTGCAGCCGGTATGCCGGTATCATTGGCCTGATCAGGAGCAGAGCCGTCTACTTTTTTGCCCATCGATGGATTTTTGAAACCTTCTGCAGAGATGCTGACATGGTGGTGCCCGAAAAAATCAGCTCGAGCTTTGAAGTTTTCACAATTTTTCAGTAGCGGATTATTTCGGCTGCCCTGCTCCGTACGATTGGCGTGGTTGTCTTTTTGCCAAGGGCAAAATGTGGTGCTTGCTGATTGTGCAAGCGACCGCGGCAGGTATTTCGGTGCACTGGAGATGCAGGATGCTGTGCCATGAGTGCGCGTACGCCGGTCGCTAGCGCGCGGTGTCATGTGGATGCGGCCGGCGGCACCAGGCTTAGCCCACAGGACCAGCGCCTGACGGTGATCTGCTCCATGTCCAGGACACGAGCCACCTCTGCCGGCTTCCAATCGAGATCGACCAGGCACTGCCGGAACTCTTTGGGCGTCATTGAAGGTCAGCCTGCGCCGCTTTGAAGGCACCGTGCGCCGTGCGCGGTGCGCAGGGCCGCCACGGCCGCCTCCGCCTGCCGCAGGCCAATGCTGGCTTATCGGGCGTCCCTGCGTACCACCGTGCAGGCGCCTTTTTCGGCGGCACGGCAGGAGCATTTCTGCTTCTGGAGATCACTCCTCTGTTGCTCTACCTCACAACCACCGGTTAGTGTTCCCCTCGTATCTCCACTTTAACGAGTGGCTGATAGGCTAACCGCCCAGCCTTCCTCCCCCGCGGGCTGGGCGGTCTCGAGAGTCCAGACGTTGGCCCTCTCAAGCCGTCCGCCTTATCCCGTCGAGTGCGGCGGGATCGGCGGCAGCCTGACCAGCCGCCACCCGGAGCGCTCCAGCTGCTCGAGCACACGGTCCGCGGCTTGGTCTGGCGCTGGGCAAGCCAGGGTTTTCCCCAGCGGCCGACCCTCAAGACTGTAGCGGAGCACATAGCAGACAGCCTCCAGCACGGCGTCACGCTCGGTGCTCTCCAGCTCATCCATGTCGGCGCGATTAGCTAAGTGCTCCGATGCCAGCCGCATCACCAGAATGCGGCCCCGCGCACCGGATTGATCACCTCGCCAGCCTTACACGACTTCACGAGAGCGACGCGTGTGACAGAGCGGGCGCAAACGCTGCAGCGCATCTGATCCGCCATGGCTTCGACGGACATCTCGCCCCGTGCGTCCAGCACCTCCTCCACGCAGACCAGCCGATTGGGTGGGCAGGTCGGATCAGCGCAGCGCGTGCGGATCAACCATCCTTCCCAGTGGGACAGTGGAGCCTCTCGGAAAGACAGGAGGGTGAGGGGGGCGGCCGGAGCCGGGCGGACGTGCATGTCTAATCTCCATCATCAGTCGGCCCCCGCCGAATCGCCCCGCTGCGGACGCTATCATGCAGAACGAAAGAAGAACAAGATTCGCGTGATAGCAGGGAGATCTTTAGGGTCTTGTCGCTATCCTCGGCTGATGCTGGCCATTCGCGCTGTATCTCCGGATCTTCTCGCTGCCCTGCTGATCGGCTTATCGCGACCGCCTCAGGCAAGCGCCACGGAGTTGGTGGGCCTGGTCGTGGGCATTTGGCGGCGAGACCCTGACGCGGCTGATCGCCGAGCGGGAGCAGGTAAAGGTGCGGCTGGCCGAGATCGACGCGCTGGAAAGCCGACAGCTCTGGGGCGCGTGCCAGTCGCTGGCCGACTTAGCCTTCCAGCGGAGCGTACGGGTGGAAGTGGTCGACACCGACCGGTACGGCCGAACGGTAGAGAAGGTCTGGCTGGGCGGCCTGGATGTGAACCGCAAGCTGGTCAGGCGAGGGGATGCCGGGGTCTAATGGCAATACCTGCGTGACCAGTCGATGCTGGCGGTCGAGCGAGATGCCCGGGCAGCACGCCGCGGGCTTTAGAGGTTACCGGAGGCGGAGAGGGTGCCGCCTTGGATGTGGCGACGCGCTGCTAGAAAAGGCGACCTCGGTTAGACAAAGACTGGCCTAAGCGCTTGATTTTCTGCGGTGCTCTTCCGTCGGT
>NZ_JCACVY010000136.1:0-12139 GCF_058833935.1 Roseomonas sp. TS2
CCCCGGCGTCCTCGGCTCCGGTGTCCTCGGCCCGCCCCCCCGTCACCTTGGCCTCCGTCACCTTGGCCTCGATCACCCTGGGCGCGGGCACCGGCGCGGCCGGCGCCGGGCGGGCGGGCTGCCGCGCCAGGTGCAGCGGCGGCGCGTTCCCCTGCTTGTCCTCGCCCATGTAGAGGGTGATGTGCGGGAAGGGGATCTCGATGCCCCGCGCGTCGAACACCTCCTTCAGGATCTCGTTGTAGGCACGGCCCGCGCCCCAGTGCTTGCCGGCGACGGTCTTGATGCGGGCGCGCACCATCACCGCCGAATCGGCGAAGGCGGTGACGCCCTGCATGTCCAGCGGGCCGATGATGGAGGGGCCGTGCTCGGTCTTCTGCAGCCGCTCGAAGGCCTCCTGCATGGCCGCCTTCACCTCCGGGATGCTCTCGCGGTAGGCGACGCCGATCTCGGCCACGTGGAAGGCGAAGTCCTTCATCATGTTGGAGACGGTGTCGACCGAGGAGAAGGGCACGAGGTGCAGCGTGCCGTTCAGGTCGCGGATCGAGAGGGAGCGGATGGTCAGCTTCTCCACCACGCCCGAGACGCCGCCGGCGGCCACCACGTCGCCCTCGTTCATGGCGTTCTCAAACTGGATGAAGGCGCCGGTGATGATGTCCTGCACCAGCTTCTGCGCGCCGAAGCCGATGGCCAGGCCGATGACGCCGGCACCCGCCAGCAGCGGGCCGATGTTCACCCCCAGCTCGCTCAGCGCCAGCATCGCCACCAGGATGAAGAGCGCCACCGTGGCGGCGTTGCGGAACAGCGACAGCAGGGTGCGCTCGCGCGGGGTCGGCACCGTGCCGTAGTTGGGGTTCAGCCGGTACTCCACCCAGGAGGAGAGCGCGACATAGACCGCCATGCCCACCAGCACGATCAGCGAGGCGGAGACGAGGGCGGCGACGAAGCGGTGCCCCGCCTCGGTGGAGAGCCAGCCCAGCACGTCCAGCACGCCCCAGGCCTGCGCCACCGCCAGCAGGATGGCCACCCCGACCAAGCCGCGCACCACCCGCAGGATGGCGGGGATGAAGGTGTTCAGCCGGCGCTGCAGCAGCGGCAGGCGCTCCTGCACCGTCTCCGGCACATGCACGCCGCCGGCGAAGAGGCGGCGCGTCAGGTGCAGCACCACCGCGCCCGCCACCACCGCCGCCACCGACTGCCAGGTGGCGGAGAGCATGAAGCCCAGCGCATGGCGCGGATTGGCGACCCAGGCCAGGAACAGCGCCAGCAGGTAGAGGATGGCCAGCACGTGCCAGGCATGGCCGAGCGCCGTCCAGCCGCGGCCGAAGGCGCGCAGCCCCCGCACATCCTGCCGCTGCGCGATCCAGCGCTGCCCGGCGCGGCGGTGCCGCAGCACGGCGAAGATGCCCATCAGCAGCGCCGCCAGCATCACCACCAGCCGCAGCGACTGCGCGGCGGCAACCGAGGCGTTGCTGTTCAGCAGCGGCGCCAGCAGCATGAAGGTGTAGCCGATCAGCGAGGCGGCGCGGCTGAGCCAGAAGGACCAGGCGCGGGCGCCCTCGTCGCCCAGCGGCAGCAGGCGCAGCGCCGGGTAGCGCGGCATCAGCGCCGCGCGCACCAGCGCCTTGCCGCCCTCCACCACCAGGAAGGCGTTCAGCAGCAGCGTCTGCTGCACGGCGATGACGCCGGTGGTGCCGTAGTTCAGCGCGAAGAGGTAGCCGGCGCCCCAGGCCAGCAGCACCGTCATCGCCTCCACCAGCAGAGCGCTGAGCAGGATGGCGGCGCGCACCAGCGGGCTGCGCCCGGCGGCGCGGCGGGCGATACCGGCCAGCAGCGGCGCCGCCAGCAGCCGCAGCGCGTAGAAGCCGCCCAGCACCACCGCCACCAGCAGCAGCAGGGTGGCGGCGCCGCTCCACAGCGCCGCGCGGTCCGCCTCCGCCAGCTCCCCGACCAGCTGCCTGAAGCCGCGCGCCAGGGAGACGGTGTGCTGCACCAGCCCGGCCGCCTGCTCCGCGACGTCGCGCGAGTATTCGGCGAGCTGGCGGGCGAAGGTGGGCTCCGGCTCCGGGGCGAGCAGGGCGGGCATCTCCGGCGTGGCGCTGCCCGGCGTGGCGCCGGCCGCGCGCAGCCGGGCGATCAGCGCGGCGCGGCTGGCGTCGTCCTCCAGCAGCCTGGCCAGCGCCTCGGGCGAAAGCTCCGCCGCCGTGCCGGCGGGGGGTGGGCTTGCCGTCTGGGCGCGGAGCGGGCCGAGGCCCAGCCAAAGGCCAAGCAGGACGAGGAGGAACAATCGCATCGGGCGGGGATATCTCCGGTCGGAGGCGGTAAAGAGATCGCCATCCTAGGAACCGGGTCCGCCAAGTCCACCCGCGGGCCGATCAGAGCCTCATGAGGTGCCTTGCCTGCGGTTGACCGCAACGCCCACGCATGGGGCCCCTTCGCCGCGATTCCAGGACTTTGGCGGCCGGCGCGGACTCATTCCCGGATCGTCTGGTCGAGCAGGCAGAACATCAGCTCGTGCTTGTTGTGGGCGCCGTGGAAGAGCTGCGCGCCGGGGATGGCGGCGAACTCGGCCGCCGTGTCGTGGTCCGTCCCGCCCTGGAACTTCAGGGTGCAGACGAAGTGCCGCGCCGCCCCGGCCGCCATCCAGCGCCGCACCAGCTGCAGCAGCCGGGCGGGGTAGCAGATGATGTCGCTGAACAGCCAGTCCACCGGCGGGTGCTTCTCCGGCTCCAGGCCGAAGGCGCTCTCGGTGCGGATGGCGACGTTGGGCAGCGCCGCCACCGCCGGGTCCATCTGCGCCTTGTCCACCGCGATGACCGGCCCGCCGAGCTGCGCCAGCGCCCAGCTCCAGCCGCCCGGCGCGGCGCCGAGGTCGAGGCTGGTCTCGCCCGGGCCGGGCCAGCGGCCGATGCGCGTCAGTGCCTCCCACAGCTTGAGGTAGGCGCGGGAGGGTGGCCCCTCGCGGTCCTCCTCGAAGCGCACGGCGCCGCCGAGGAAGGGGCTGGTCTTGGTCGGGCTGGCCAGCATCCGCTCCGGCGAGAGCAGCGTCCAGGCGCCGAGATGGCCGGTGGGCGCGGGCTCGGGGAAGCGCAGCGCGCGCCCCTTCACCGGCGGCAGCGCCGCCTCGATCAGCGCCGCACGGCGGTGGTGCAGCACCGGCAGCAGCGACCAGTTGCGCTGGATGGCGCGCAGCGCCGCGGCACCCCCCTTGATGGAGGGGATCTCGATCTCGCGCGGGTCGGTCCAGACGTCGAGCGCCCAGGCGGCACCCACGGGCGGCGCCCCGGAGAGCGCCAGCGGGCCGTGCCAGCGGTCGATGGCGACGCCGGCGCGGCGCAGCTCCTCCTCCAGCTCCGGCTCGAAGCCCTCGGCGGCGAGATAGGCGCTCTGGATGCTCATGCCGCGGGCCTCCGCAGCGCGGCCAGCGCCAGCAGCAGCCAGCCCAGCATCAGCAGCGTGCCGCCCTGCGGCGCGACGCCGAGCGACTCGCCGCGCAGCACCAGCCACCACACGGCGCCGCAGAAGCCGAGCGAACCCAACGCGAAGCAGCCGCCCGCCAGGTGCGCCAGCCGGGCGCCGGGCCGGCGCTCGGCCAGCAGGCCCACGGCCAGCAGCGCCAGGGCGTGCCAGCCCTGCATGGTGAGCGCACTCTGCACGCGGCGGTGATCCGCCTCGTCCAGCACCAGCCCGTGCGCGGCCCAGGCGGAGAGCGCCACCGCCAGCAGGCCGGACAGGGCGCCAAGGACGAGCCAGAGGCGGGGCATCAGCAGGGCTCCTCGGAGATCGGGGGGCGGGGTATAGCCCGGCCGGCGCCGGATGGCAGGGCCAGGCCGCGCGGCAGGGTGGACCAGTCCGGCACCCAGCCCTGCGGCACGCGGCGGAACAGCGGGGTGGCGAAGGCGGCGGCCACCGGCAGCGCCACCGGCCAGTCCGGCACCCAGCGGTCGCCCTGCGCCAGGGCGACGCACAGCGCCACCGGCTCCACCCCCGCCAGCCGCAGCAAGGCGAGGCCGGCCAGCGCCGAGCTGCCGGTGCTGATGACATCGTCCACCAGCAGCACGCGGCGGCCGGCGAGGCGCGGCAGCAGGCGCGGGTCCAGCCACATCCGCCGCGCATCCGGCGCGGTGGAGGAGGAGGTCGGCACGGAGAGCGCCGGGTCGTACCATTTCTTGCGGGAATAGCCGGGCGCCACCCAGTTGGGGTGGCCCAGCGCCTCGGCCACCGGGCCGCCGAACACATGGCCCAGCGTCGGCAGCCCCACCACCACCTCGGCGCCGAAGGGGCGGGCGGCTTCCGCCATCCAGCCGCAGAGCGCGCGCTGCACGGCGAAGCCCGCCTGGTTGCCGATCAGCCCGGTGACGGCGATGGCGCCATAGTCGCGCAGCGGCAGCACCAGCGCCCGGCCATCCGGCATCGGCGCCGGGTAGTGCTCCGCATGGGCGGCGGCCGGGCGGGGCGCCGGGATCAGCTCTTGCCAGAATTCCATGACCGGCCCCGATGCCACGCCGCGCCGCGCCGCGCCAGCACCCTCACGCACGCTGTGCATGGCGCCGCCCCCCCGCGCCGCGCTAGAAGGCGTCCATCGCAGGAGGTCCTTCACCATGCTGTCACGCCGTTCCTTGCTGCTCGCCTCGGGCGCCGCCGCCATGGCGCCCGCCGCCCTTCCCTTCGCGGGCAGCCCCGCCGCGGCGCAGACGCCGCCCGGCGTGCTCGTCTTCGCCAAGCAGATCGACGACATCATCTCGCTCGATCCGCACGAGGCCTTCGAGTACACGGCCTCGGAGCTGGCCGGGAACGTCTACCAGAAGCTGGTGACGACGCCGAATTCCAACCCCTCGCAGATCGAGGGCGAGCTGGCGGAGAAGTGGGAGGTCTCGGGAGACAGCAAGACCTTCACCTTCACCCTGAAGGACGGCCCGAAATTCGTCTCCGGCAAGCCGGTGACGGCGGAGGACGTGGCCTTCTCGCTCACCCGCGCCGTGGTGATGAACAAGTCCCCCGCCTTCATCATCAACCAGTTCGGCTTCAACAAGGACAATGTGGGCGAGCGCATCCGCGCCACCGGCCCGCGCACCCTGGTGCTGCAGACGGCCGAATCCACCGCCCCCTCCTTCCTGCTCTACTGCCTCTCGGCCGCCGTCGGCTCGGTGGTGGAGAAGGCGGCCGTCATGGCCAAGGCCCAGGGCGATGACTGGGGCAATGGCTGGCTGAAGCAGAACAGCGCCGGCTCCGGCAGCTACGCCGTGCGCCAGTGGCGCGCCAGCGAGAGCGTGGTGCTGGAGGCCAACCCGCACAGCAACGTGGCCCCGCAGATCAAGCGCATCATCATGCGCCACATCGCCGACCCCTCGGCGCAGCTGCTCGGCCTGACCAAGGGCGACTACGACATCGCCCGCAACCTCGGCGCCGACCAGATCCGCCAGCTCGAGGGGGATTCGCGCTACACCGTGCAGTCCGCCCGCAAGGCGAGCGTGATGTATCTCAGCCTCAACCAGAAGAACGCCAACCTGGCCAAGCCCGAGGTGCGGCAGGCCATCAAGCTGGCGCTGGACTACGAGGGCATCCAGAAGGCCATCGTGCCCACCACCTACGCGGTGCACCAGTCCTTCCTGCCGGCCGGCCTGCCCGGCGCGCTGACCGAGCACCCCTTCAAGCGCAACGTGGCCGAGGCCAAGGCGCTGCTGGCCAAGGCCGGGCTGGCCGAGGGCTTCGAGCTGGGCTTCGACTACTCCTCCGCCGCGCCCTTCTCCGACATCGCCCAGGCGGTGCAGGCCAACCTGGCCGAGATCGGCATCCGGCTGCGGATGCTGCCGGGCGAGCAGCGCGCCGTCATCACCAAGACCCGCGCCCGCACGCACGACATCGCCATGGTCCGCTGGGGCTCCGACTATTTCGACCCGCACAGCAACGCCGAAGCCTTCAGCATCAACACCGACAACAGCGACGATGCGCGCAACCGGACGCTGGCCTGGCGCGCGAGCTGGCTGATCCCCGAGCTGTCCGCCCGCACCGTGGCGGCGCTGAAGGAGACGGACGCCGCCAAGCGCACCGCGCTCTACGAGGCGCTGCAGCGCGACCACCAGCAGCAGTCGCCCTTCGTCATCATGCTGCAGGACATCGAGATCTCGGTCTCCCGCGCCGGCGTGAAGGGCTTCGACATGGGCCCGATGAACGACCGGCACTCCTACACCAACATCACCAAGGCATGACGGAAGACAACACTCACCGGGCGGCCGCCGCGCCGCCCGGCGCCTCTGCTCCCGCCGCCTCTGCGCCCGCCGCCTCCCCGGTCATGCCCTCGGGCGCGGCCGCCACGGCGCGGTCCCGGCCGAGCGCCGCGCGGCTGCGCCTGCAGGCCCTCTCCGCCACCGTGGCGAGCGTGCCCATCACCCTCTTCGGCCTCGCCCTCGTCACCTTCCTGATCGGCCGCGTGGTGCCGATCGACCCGGTGCTCGCCATCGTCGGCGACCGGGCGCCGATGGAGGTGGTGGAGCGCACCCGGCTGGAGCTGGGGCTGGACCAGCCGCTCTACATCCAGTTCTGGAAGTATCTCGGGCAGATCGTCAGCGGCGACCTTGGCCGCTCGGTGATGACCTCGAACCCGGTCACGCAGGACATCGCCCGCTTCTTCCCCGCCACGCTGGAGCTGGCGACCGTGGCCATCATCGTCGCCGTGCTGGTCGGCGTGCCGCTCGGCGTCTGGGCGGCCACGCGGCAGGGCAGCTGGATCGACCAGGGGGTGCGGCTGTTCTGCCTGGCCGGCCACTCGCTCCCTGTTTTCGTGCTGGGGCTGCTCTCGCTGCTGCTGTTCTACGCCACGCTGGAGATCGCCCCCGGCCCCGGCCGGCAGGGCATCTATTTCGAGGGCATGATCGACGAGCGCACCGGCATCCTGACGCTCGACACGCTGCTGGCCGGCGACATCCCCGCCTTCCGGGACGCGCTGTGGCACCTGGCGCAGCCCGCCGGGGTGCTGGCCTTCTTCAGCCTCGCCTACATCGCGCGGATGACGCGCGCCTTCATGCTGGCCGAGCTGAAGAGCGAGTACGTCACCACCGCGCGCGCCAAGGGGCTGTCGCGCGGGCGCATCGTCTGGGGCCATGCCTTCCGCAACATCGCCGTGCCGCTCGTCACCGTGCTGGCCATGACCTATGCCGGGCTGCTGGAAGGCGCGGTACTCACCGAGACGATCTTCGCCTGGCCCGGCCTCGGGCAATACCTCACCGTGTCGCTGCTGAACGCCGACATGAACGCGGTGCTCGGCGCCACGCTGGTGGTCGGCCTGATCTATGTGGCGCTGAACCTGCTGGCCGACCTGCTCTACCGCCTGCTGGACCCGAGGGTGCGCTGAGATGAGCGGAACCACACAACCCGCCGGCACCCGGCGCGACTGGCTGCTCTCCGATACGCCCTCCTCCCGCGCCCAGGCGCGCTGGGGGCGGCGCTACCAGCTCTGGCTCGCCTTCCGCCGCAACCCGCTGGCGGTGGCCGGCCTCGCCGTGGTGCTGGCCATGCTGGTGCTGGCCATCGCCGCCCCCCTGCTCGCCACCCACGACCCCGGCGCGCAGAGCCTGGCCAACCGCCTGCAGCCGCCCTCCGCCGAACACTGGCTGGGCACGGACGAGCTGGGGCGCGACACCTGGTCTCGGCTGCTCTATGGCGGGCGCGTCACGCTTGGCATGGTGGTGGCCGTCGTCATCCTGGTGGCGCCGCTCGGCCTCGTGGTGGGCTGCGTCGCCGGCTATGCGGGCGGGCTGCTGGACAAGGTGCTGATGCGGGTGACGGACGTGTTCCTCGCCTTCCCGCGCCTGATCCTGGCGCTGGCCTTCGTCGCCGCCATGCGGCCGGGGGTGGAGAGCGCCGTTATCGCTATCGCGCTCACCGCCTGGCCGCCCTATGCGCGGCTGGCGCGCGCCGAGACGCTGACCATCCGCAACACCGACTACATCGCCGCCGTGCAAATGACCGGCGCCTCGCCCTGGCGCATCATCTGGAAGCACGTGGCGCCGATGTGCCTGCCCTCGCTCACCGTGCGCGTCACGCTCGACATGTCGTCGATCATCCTCACCGCCGCGGGGCTCGGCTTCCTCGGCCTCGGCGCGCAGCCGCCGATCCCGGAATGGGGCACGATGATCGCCACCGCCCGCCGCTTCATCCTGGAGCAGTGGTGGGTGCCGGTGATCCCGGGGCTTGCCATCTTCACCGCCTCCCTCGCCTTCAACCTGCTGGGCGACGGGCTGCGCGACGTGCTGGACCCGAAGCAGCGGTGAGCGGCATGAACAACGGAAACCTCGTCGAGATCCGCGACCTGCGCGTGGATTTCCCCAACCCGCAGGGCTTCACCGCGGCGGTGCGCGGCATCTCCTTCAGCATGGGGCGCGAGAAGCTCGGCATCGTCGGTGAGAGCGGCTCGGGCAAGTCGGTCACGGGGCGGGCGCTGATGCGCCTGCTGCCCGAGGCCGCGCGCGTGCAGGCCGGCGCGCTGCGCTTCGACGGCACCGACATCCTCGCCGCCAGCGAGCGGCAGATGCGGGGCCTGCGCGGCGGCCGCATCGGCCTGATCATGCAGGACCCGAAATACTCGCTCAACCCGGTGATGACGGTGGGCGCGCAGATCGCCGAGGCCTGGCGCGCCCACAACAAGGGCAGCAAGCGCGAGGCCCGCGACGCGGCGCTGACCCTGCTGGAACAGGTGAAGATCCGCGACCCCGGCCGGGTGCTGGACAGCTACCCGCACGAGGTCTCGGGCGGCATGGGCCAGCGGGTGATGATCGCCATGATGCTGGCGCCCAACCCGGACCTGCTGATCGCCGACGAGCCGACCAGCGCGCTCGACGCCTCCGTGCAGGCCGAGATCCTCAAGCTGATCGAGGATCTCGTCTCGGCGCGCGGCATGGGGCTGATGCTGATCAGCCACGACCTGCCGCTGGTCGGCCGCTTCTGCGACCGGGTGGTGGTGATGTATGCCGGCCAGGTGATGGAGGAGCTGCCGGCGCGCGACCTGCACCGCGCGCAGCACGCCTACACGCGCGGCCTGCTGGACTGCATGCCGAGCCTGAGCCAGAAGCGCGACCGCCTGCCGGTGCTGACGCGCGACGCTGCCTGGCTGGAGAAGCGCGCATGAGCGAAACCCCCATGATCGAGGCGGCCGGCCTCGACGTGCATTTCGGCAGCAACCACGTGGTGCGCGACATCGCCTTCCGGGTGGCGCCGGGCGAGACCTACGGGCTGGTGGGGGAGAGCGGCTCCGGCAAGTCCACCGTGCTGCGCACCATCGCCGGGCTGGTCACGGGGTGGGACGGCACGCTGCGCGTGGCCGGCCAGCAGCTCGGGCCGCGGCGGGACCGCGCCTTCTTCCGCCGCGTGCAGATGGTGTTCCAGGACCCCTACGGCTCGCTGCACCCGCGCCAGACGGTGGACCGCATCCTGGCCGAGCCGCTGGAGGTGCACGGCATCGAGGGCGCCGAGGCGCGCATCGCCCGCGCGCTGGAGGAGGTGGCGCTGCCGCGCGCCGCGCGCTTCCGCTACCCGCACCAGCTCTCGGGCGGGCAGCGCCAGCGCGTCGCCATCGCCCGCGCGCTGATCGCCGACCCCTCGGTGCTGCTGCTCGACGAGCCGACCAGCGCGCTCGACGTCTCGGTGCAGGCGGAGGTGCTGAACCTGCTGGCCGATTTGCGGGTGGCGCGGCAGCTCACCTGCATCCTCGTCTCGCACAACCTCGCGGTCATCGGCCATCTCTGCGGGCGGCTGGCGGTGATGCAGCATGGCCGCATCGTCGAGGAGCTGACCGAGGCGCAGCTGCGGGCGGGCGAGGCGCAGCACCCGCACACGCGCGACCTCATCGCCCTCTCCCACGAGCTGGAAGGCTGACAAGGCGGGAGGGGCGCCGCCCCTCCCGGACCTGCCCCCCACGCATCGTCCCCGGCCGCATATTCAGGGTGGCCCTCTCCCCGGCATGGCGGCAGACTGCGAACTGTCGACGATTCGGCGCACCAGACGCCGAACCAGGGGAATACGATCCATGCTGCTGCCACGCCGCGCCCTGCTGGGCGCCGCCACCGCCCTCGCCCCTTCGGCCCTGATCCGGCCGGCCCGCGCCCAGGACAACTACCCGAGCCGGGCCATGACCATGCTGGTGGGCTTCGCCCCCGGCGGCGGCACGGACATCATCGCCCGGCTGCTCGGCCCCTCGCTGCACGCCGAGCTGGGCCAGCCCGTCACCATCGAGAACCGCCCCGGCGCCAGCGGCACCGTGGCCGCCGCCGCCGCCTCCCGCGCCCGGCCGGATGGCTACACCCTGCTGATGGGCACCGTCTCCACCCAGTCCGTCGTCGGGCCGCTGATGCGCACGCCGCCCTACGACCAGGACAAGGACTTCACCCCCATCGCCCTGGCCGGCACCGTGCCGCTGGTGGTGGTGGTGCCCGCCAACGCGCCCTACAAGGACATGAAGGGGCTGATCGAGTTCGCCCGCGCCAATCCGGGCAAGCTGAACTACGCCTCCTCCGGCGTCGCCACGCAGCAGCACCTGGCGGCGGAGATGCTGTGCCAGACGGCCGGCATCCAGATGACCCACGTGCCCTATCGCGGCACCGGGCAGGTGGTGAACGACCTGATCGCCGGCACGCTGGACCTCGCCATCGACACCATGCCGACGCACCTGCCGCATATCCGCAGCGGCACCACGCGAGCGCTGGCCACCACCCTGCCGCAGCGCGTGGCCGCCCTGCCCGAGGTGCCGACCGTGGCCGAGAGCGGCTTCCCCGGCTTCGAGATCAATGTCTGGTACATGCTGCTGGGCCCGGCCGGGCTGCCGGAGCCGGTGGTGCGCCGCTGGTCGGCGGCGATGAACAAGGCCCTCTCCGACCCCGAGATCCGCGGCAAGCTGGAGGCGGCCGGCTTCATCCCCGGCGGCGGCTCGGCCGCGGATGCCGTGGCCCTGGTGCGGCGCGATGCGGAGCGCTACGGCGCGCTGGTGCGCAAGGCCAATATCCGCATCGAGTAGCGCCTACCCCGCCAGCGCCGCGCGGCCATGCGGCGCGGCGAGGTCCTGCGCCGGCCCGACCGGCACGATGCCGGTCGGGTTGATGCTGCGGTGGCTCTCGTAATAGTGCCGCTGCATGTGCCGGAAGTCGCAGGTCTCGCCGAAGCCCGGCGTCTGGAACAGGTCGCGCAGGTAGGGGAACAGCGCCGGGTAGTCGGCGATCCGCCGCAGGTTGCACTTGAAGTGCCCGTGATAGACGAGGTCGAAGCGCACCAGCGTGGTGAACAGGCGCACATCCGCCTCGGTCAGCACGCCGCCGCAGAGGTAGCGCTGGCGGGCGAGGCGGGCGTCGAGTTCGTCGAGCGCCGCGAACAGGGCGCGCGCCGCCTCCTCATAGGCCTCCTGCGTGGTGGCAAATCCGGCCTTGTAGACGCCGTTGTTGACGCGGTCGTAGACCAGGGCGTTGACGGCGTCGATCTCGCCGCGCAGCGCCTGGGGGTAGTGGTCGCCCGGCGCGGCACCGGCATCGTCGAAGGCGTGGTCGAACATCCGCAGGATCTCGGCGGATTCGTTGCTGACGATGGTGCCGCGCGCCTTGTCCCACAGCACCGGCACGGTGACGCGGCCGGTGTAGTCCGGCCGGGCGGCCGTGTAGATCTGGTGCAGGCAGCGCGCCCCGTGCAGCGGGTCCGGGATGACGCCGGGGCCGTCCTCGAAGGTCCAGCCCTCCTCCAGCATCCGCCAGTGCACCACGGAGAGGCCGACCATCCCCTCCAGCTTCTTCCGCGCGCGCAGGATCAGGGTGCGGTGCGCCCAGGGGCAGGCCAGCGAGACATAGAGGTGGTAGCGCCCCGCCTCGGCCCGGAAGCCGCCCTCGCCGGAGGGGCCGGGGGCGCCGTCCGGCGTCACCCAGTTGCGGAAGGCGCTGTCCTTGCGCTCGAAGCGGCCGCCGGTCGATTTCGTGTCGTACCACTGGTCGCGCCAGACGCCATCCACCAACAGGCCCATGCGTGCTCTCCCTTCGCTCCTGGCACGGCAACGCGCGGGAGCGGCTTTCGGATGGCGGGAATGGCATGGGAGGTGGTTGGGGCGCCAGGATTCGAACCTGGGAATGGCGGTACCAAAAACCGCTGCCTTACCGCTTGGCTACGCCCCAGC
>NZ_JCACVY010000137.1:0-12049 GCF_058833935.1 Roseomonas sp. TS2
GGAGAGGGACGCCAGCGGCAGCCGCGCCGACTGCTTCAGCCGCTCCAGCACGATGGAGGAGCGCACCCGGGCGACGCTCTCATGCGCCAGCAACGTCTCGTTGACCAGGCGGGAGAGGCCCTTCAGGTCCGGCACGATGGCCTTCAGCAGGTAATCGGCGTCGCCGGTCATGGCGTAGGCTTCCTGCACCTCCTCCACCCGCTCGAGCAGCATGCGGAACAGCCGCGAATTCTCCGCATTGTGCGCGGCCAGCGTGACCTGGATGAAGGCCAGCACCCGCAGCCCCAGCGCCTCCTCGTCCAGCGCGGCGTGGTAGCCGGCGATCAGCCCCGCCGCCTCCAGCGCCGAGCGGCGCCGCGAGCATTGCGAGGGGGAAAGCCCGACCCGCTCGCCCAGCTGCTGGTTGGTCAGGCGCCCATCCTCCTGCAGCGCCATCAGCAGCTTCAGGTCGAACCCGTCCAGCGTGGGAATTCCGTGCATGGGAGGACTTTTCCATGCGCCATCCATGCGCCGCAAGGCGCATCGGCGCCGGCTTCGCACACATCATGTGCCGGCGCCGCGCTAGCCTCCGGAGAAGCACCGGAGGAGAGAGACGTACCATGGGCCCCTTTCCGCATGACGCGCCGCCACCCGCCATCGACGACCACAACCCGATGGGCACGGACGGCTTCGCCTTCGTCGAATACGCCCATCCCGAGCCGGAGAAGCTGCACGCGCTGTTCCGGCAGATGGGCTTCGCGCCCGTCGCGCGGCACCGGGACAGGGCGGTCACGCTGTACCGCCAGGGTGACGTCAACTACCTGCTGAACGAGGAGCCGGGCAGCCAGGCCACGCGCTTCGCCGCGGCGCACGGGCCCAGCGTGCCCTCCATGGGCTTCCGCGTGGTGGATGCGCAGCATGCCTACCGCCGCGCCCTGGCGCTCGGCGCCGCGCCGGCCGACCCGGCGGAAGGCGGCCTGGCGCTGGATATCCCGGCGATCCGGGGCATCGGCGGCAGCCTGCTCTACTTCGTCGACCGCTACGGCGCGGCCGGCTCGGTCTACGACGATTGCGGCTTCGAATGGCTGGGCGAGCGCGAGCCCGCGCCCCGGGGGGCGGGGCTGTTCTACATCGACCACCTGACCCACAACGTCCACCGCGGCCGGATGGACGTCTGGTACGAGTTCTACGCCAGGCTCTTCAACTTCCGGCAGATCCGCTACTTCGACATCAAGGGCGAGTACACGGGCCTGTTCTCCCGCGCGCTGACCAGCCCGGACGGACGCATCCGCATCCCGCTGAACGAGAGCGCGGACGAGGAGAGCCAGATCGAGGAGTATCTGCGCGCCTACAAGGGCGAGGGCATCCAGCACATCGCCTGCGGCTGCAGCGACATCTACGGCACGATCGAGGGGCTGCGCGCCGCCGGCCTCGCCTTCATGCCCGCGCCGCCCGACACCTATTACGAGCGCGTGGATGCGCGCCTGCCCGGCCATGGCGAGGACATCGCGCGACTGAAGCGGAACGGCATCCTCGTCGATGGCGAGGGGGTGGTGGAGCACAGGAAGGCCCGCCTGCTGCTGCAGATCTTCTCCGGCAACGTCATCGGGCCGGTGTTCTTCGAGTTCATCGAGCGCAAGGGCGATGACGGCTTCGGCGAGGGCAATTTCCGCGCCCTCTTCGAAAGCATCGAGGAGGACCAGATCCGCCGCGGCGTGATCGGCGCGGCGCGCGAGCCGGCGGCGGCGAAATGAGGCGCCGTGGCGGGCGGCGGAGCATCCGCGCGCAGCGCCTGCGGCTTCCAGCGCCGCTCCGGCAGGCCCTGGCCGGGCTCATCGCCCGGCTTTCCATCGCATCCGTGACGCCATAGGGTCTTCCCGGCGCCGTCTTCCCCGGGCCGGCGGGCCGGTACGGCGAGGCGCCCCGGCAGGCGGAAGACCCCGGAGGCAGGAGGAACGACCATGAACCAGTCCACGCGCCCCGGCAGCGCGGCCGGCCAGGCTGCGGCCGGCGCCGGCACCGCCTATCTCTCCGGCTTCGGCAACGGCTTCGAGACGGAGGCGCTGCCCGGCGCCCTGCCCATCGGCCGCAACTCGCCGCAGCGCTGCGCCTATGGCCTCTATGCCGAGCAGCTCAGTGGCTCGCCCTTCACGGCGCCGCGCGCCAGCAACGAGCGCTCCTGGCTCTACCGCATCCGCCCCACCGTGGCGCATTGGGGGCGCTTCGCACCGGCCGAGGCGGGGCTGTGGCGCACCGCGCCCTGCGCCGAGACCGAGCTGCCCCTGGCGCCGCTGCGCTGGGACCCGATCCCGCTGCCGGCGGAGCGCCTCTCCTTCCTGGAAGGCGTGCGCACCATCACCACGGCGGGCGACGCGGCGACGCAATGCGGCATGGCCTCCCACATCTATCTCGCCACCCGCTCCATGCAGGACGAGTATTTCTACAACGCCGACGCCGAGATGCTGTTCGTGCCGCAGCAGGGCGCGCTGCGGCTGTGGACGGAGTTCGGCATCATCGACATCGCGCCGGGCGAGATCGCCGTCATCCCGCGCGGCGTGAAGCTGCGGGTGGAACTGCCGGGGGAGCAGCCGGCGCGCGGCTATCTCTGCGAGAACTATGGCGGCGCCTTCACCCTGCCCGAGCGCGGCCCGATCGGCGCCAACTGCCTGGCCAACCCGCGCGACTTCCTCACCCCCGTCGCCGCCTATGAGGACCGCGAGGTGCCCTCCACCCTGACGGTGAAGTGGGGCGGCCGGTTCTGGCGCGCGCCGATCGGCCAGTCGCCGCTCGACGTGGTGGCGTGGCACGGCAACTACGCGCCCTACAAATACGATCTGCGCCGCTACTCGCCCGTGGGGCCGGTGCTGTTCGACCATGCGGACCCGTCGATCTTCACCGTGCTGACCGCGCCCTCCGAGACGCCGGGCACCGCCAACATCGACTTCGTCATCTTCCCCGACCGCTGGCTGGTGGCCGAGGACACCTTCCGCCCGCCCTGGTACCACATGAACGTCATGAGCGAGTTCATGGGCCTGATCCACGGCGTCTACGACGCCAAGACCGGCGGCGGCTTCGTCCCCGGCGGCTTCTCGCTGCACAACACCATGCTGCCGCACGGGCCCGACATGGCCGCCTTCGAAGGCGCCAGCAGCGTGGCGCTGAAGCCGCACAAGCTGGAGGGCACGCTGGCCTTCATGTTCGAGACGCGCTTCCCGCAGCGCGTCACCCGCTACGCCGCCGAGGCGCCGCAGTTCCAGCAGGACTATGCCGGATACGGCCAGGCGCTGCGCCGGCATTTCGACCCGGCCCGCCCGTGACGGCGACGCTCGATGCCACGCACGACCCGGCGCTGCGCAGCTGGGTGCCGGGCGCCGACGGCCATGCCGATTTCCCGATCCAGAACCTCCCCTTCGGCGTCTTCGCGCCGCCAGGGGAAGCGGCGCCGCGCGGCGGCGTCGCCATCGGCGGCCATATCCTGGACCTCGCGGCCGCGCTGCGCGCCGGGCTGTTCGAGGGCGCCCTGCGCGACGCCGCCGCGGCCGCCGCCACGGCGCCGCTGAACGGCTTCCTCGCCCTCGGCGCCGGCCCGCGCCGGGCGCTGCGCCAGCGGCTCTCGGCGATCCTCGCCGCCGGCAGCGCCGACCAGCCCCGCGCCGCGCCCTGCCTGCACGATGCCGCGGACTGCACCCTGCACCTGCCGGCGAGCATCGGCGACTACACGGATTTCTATGTCGGCATCCACCACGCCACCAATGTCGGGCGCGTCTTCCGGCCGGACAATCCGCTGCTGCCGAACTACCGCCACGTGCCGATCGGCTATCACGGCCGCGCCTCCTCCGTGCGCGTCTCCGGCACCGATGTGCGGCGGCCGCGCGGCCAGCTGAAGGCGCCCGACGCCGCCGCGCCCCGCTTCGCCCCCTGCGAGCGGCTGGACTACGAGCTGGAGCTCGGCGTCTGGGTGGGCCCCGGCAACGAGCTTGGCGCGCCGGTGCCGGTCTCCGGGGCCGACGCCCACATTGCCGGCTTCTGCCTGCTGAACGACTGGTCGGCGCGCGACATCCAGGCCTGGGAGTACCAGCCGCTCGGCCCCTTCCTGGCGAAGAGCTTCGGCACCACCATCTCCGCCTGGGTGGTGACGCCGGAGGCGCTGGCGCCGTTCCGCATGCCGCAGCCGCCGCGCCCGGAGGGCGACCCCGCCCCCCTGCCGCATCTGCTGGACGCGGCGGACCAGGCGGGCGGCGCCCTCGACATCGCGCTGGAGGTGCTGATCCTGACGCCGCGGATGCGGGAGCAGGGCTTGCCGCCGCACCGCCTCGCCCGCTCCGGCAGCCGGCACATGTACTGGACCGTGGCGCAGATGCTGGCGCACCACACCAGCAATGGCTGCAACCTGAACCCGGGTGACCTGCTCGGCACCGGCACCCTCTCGGCGCCGGAGGCGGAGGGCCTCGGCAGCCTGCTGGAGAGCACGCAGGGCGGGCGGGTTCCGGTGGCGCTGCCCGGCGGCGAGACGCGCCGCTTCCTGGAGGATGGCGACGAGATCATCCTGCGGGCCCGTGCCTGCCGCGCCGGCGCCGCGCCGGTCGGCTTCGGGGAGTGCCGCGCCCGCATCCTGCCCGCCTGACCACAAGCAGCAACAATTCCAGAGGAAACGCCCATGCCTTCGCTCACCCGCCGCCGCCTGGGCCTTTCCCTGGGCCTGTCCCTCGGCCTGCTGCCCTTCGCCCGCGCTGCCGGCGCGCAGCCCGCCTGGCCGGCGGCGCCGCTGCGGTGGATCGTCGCCTACCCCGCCGGCGGCGGCACGGACACGCTGGCCCGGGTGCTGGGCGCCGCCCTCTCCCGGGCGCTCGGCCAGCCCGTGGTGATCGACAACCGGCCCGGCGCCGCCACCAATATCGGGGCCGACGCCGCGGCCAAGGCGGCGCCGGACGGCCTGACCCTGTTCAGCGCCGACAATGGCACGCTGGTCTTCAACCCCGCCCTGTTCAGCCGCCTGCCCTACGACCCGGAAAAGGATTTCCGCCCTGTCGGGCTGATGGCGCGCTTCCCGCTGGTGCTGGCGGTGAAGCAGGACAGCCGCCTGCGCGATGCCCCCGCGCTGGTCGAGGCGGCACGGCGCGACCCGGGCGGCATCGACTACGGCTCACCCGGCATCGGCTCGCCGCACCACCTGACCATGGCCCGGCTGGCGCGGGAGACCGGCATCACGCTGACGCACATCCCCTATCGCGGGCTCGCCCCGGCCATGAACGACCTGCTGGCCAGGCGCTTCGAGGCCTCGATCCTGGATCTTCCCTCCGGCGGCGACTTCCTGCGCGGCAAGGGCGCCCGGCCGCTGGCCGTGTGCGGCGCGGAGCGGCACCCGGACCTGCCGGGCGTGCCCACCGTGGCCGAGGCGCTCGGGCTGCGCGGCTTCCAGGCCGCCGCCTGGCAGGGGATGGTGGTGCCGGCGCGCACGCCGGATGCGGTGGTGGAGCGCCTGGCCGCCGCGCTGGATGCCGCGCTGCGCGAGGAGGCGGTGCAGAGCCGGCTGCGCGGCATCGGGCTGGAGCCGCTGCCGGGCGACGCGGCGGCGTTCCGCGCCCTCTGGGCCGCCGAGCGGGACAGCTGGGTGCCGCTGATCCGCGACCTCGGCATCACCCTCGACTGAGGACAGGCCGGCCAGCCGCGCCGGGGCCGTAGGGGCGTGGCGAGGCGGACCCGCTCAGCCCGACGCTGCGGCCGCCGCCGCCTGTGGCAGCCCGGCCGCCAGCACCGTCTCGCCCGTCTGCTCCAGCGCCCGTGCCGCCGCCTCGCCACCCAGATAGGGAACGGCGGCGAAGGCGCCCTCCACCAGCAGCAGCATGGAATCCCCCAGCGCCGCCGGGTCGGCGGCACCGGCCCCGGCGCAGAGATCGCGCAGCAGCTGGCGCATGGTGTGCTTGCGGGCGTCGGCCACCTTGCGGGCGGGGTGGCAGGCATCGGGGAACTCGACGATCGCCAGCGCCATCGGGCAGCCGCGGAAGCCCGGGCTGCGCAGGGCGGCGGCGGCGGCGCGCAGGAAGGCCATCGGCCGCTCCGGCGCCGGCATCTCGCCGCGCAGCACGGGGCCGTACCACAGCTCCTCGGCGGCGCAATCCTCGTGCAGGATCGCCTCGACCAGCGCGTCCTTCGAGGGGAAGGCGCGGTAGAGGCTCATCTTGGTGGTGCCGGCGACGCGGCACACCTCCTCCACCCCCGTGGCGCGGATTCCCTGCCGGTAGAACAGGTCCTTCGCCGCCTCCAGCACGCGCTTCGCCGCCGGGCGCGGATCCCGCAGACCGCAGGTCTTGGTCGTCGCCGAATCGCTCACCGATACCTCCTTGCCGCCATTCCCACCACCGGAGGGAAGAACGCCCGGGGCAAAGCATCTTTGCATGCCCCCTTGCAATGATACTGACCGGTTCGTATCAATACGTGACGAACCGGTCGGTATCACCCGACCCAGGAGATAGGCGATGCCCTCCCCCTTCCGCAAGATCAATCCCCTGGCTCTGGGCCTTCTGGCGCTTGCCCTGCCGCTGGCGGCCGCCGCCCAGCCCGCCCCGCCCGCGGTCACCGTCGCCGAGCCGCTCCGCCGCCAGGTCACCGAATGGGACGAGCACATCGCCCGGCTCGAGCCCTCGGCCCGCGTCGAGCTGCGCCCGCGCATCTCAGGCCAGGTGCAGAAGGTGCATTTCCGCGATGGGCAGGTCGTCCGCGAGGGGGACCTGCTGTTCACCATCGACCAGCGGCCCTTCGCCATCGCCGTCGAGGCGGCGCGGGCCGAGATCGCCCGCGCCCAGGCGAAGCTCGACCTGGCGCGGCAGGACATCGACCGCACGGCGCCGCTGGTGCGCGACCGCATCGCCCCGCAGGCGCAGCTCGACACCCGCCGCGCCGCCCAGCGCGAGGCCGAGGGGCAGCTCGCCGCCGCCCAGGCGCAGCTGCGGCAGGCCGAGCTGGAACTGAGCTGGACCGAGGTGCGCGCCCCCCAGCCCGGCCGCGCCTCCGACCGCCGCGTGGATGCCGGCAACCTCGTGCAGGCCGGCGGCACGCTGCTGACCACCATCCTGACGCTCGACCCCATCTACGCCGTGTTCGACATGAGCGAGGCCGACTACCTGCGGCTGGCGCGCCAGGGCGTCACGCGCCCGGGCGCCAGCCCCGCCGTGCAGCTGCGGCTGGCCGACGAGACGGGCTGGGCGCGCGAAGGCAGGCTCGACTTCATCGACAGCGCGCTGGAAGGCCGCTCCGGCACGCTGCGCGCCCGCGCCCAGCTCGCCAACGCGGACCTGCTGCTGGCGCCCGGCCTGTTCGCCCGGCTGCGGCTCCGCGCCGGCGAGGGCGAGGTGCTGCTGATCCCGGATGCCGCCATCGCCGCCGACCAGGCCAGCCGCATGGTGCTGACCGTGGCGCAGGACGGCACGGTGCAGGCGCGGCCGGTGACGCTGGGGCCGGTGGTGGACGGGCTGCGCGTGGTGCGCCAGGGCCTCTCGCCCGAGGACCGGGTGATCGTCGCCGGGCAGCATCTGGCGCGGCCGGGGGCGAGGGTCACGGCGGAGGTGGCACCGGCTCGGCTGGCCGCACGGTAGCCAAGACGGGGGGAGAATGAATTCTCCCCCCGGCCCCCCTCTTCTTTTTTCTGACAGGCTGCCGCCGGCCGACAACGGAGGCCGGCCCTGACAGAAAAAAGAAGGGGGTGCGGGGCACTGCCCCGCACGGGGAATTCCTTTCCCCTGCCCTTCCCCCTTTGTTGGACGCCAAGCCATGCGCTTCGCCCGCTTCTTCATCGCGCGGCCGGTCTTCGCCGCGGTGATCTCGATCGCCATCACGCTGATCGGGGCCATCGCCGCCTTCCGCCTGCCGATCAGCGAATATCCCGAGATCGCGCCACCCACGGTGACGGTCACCGCCAACTATCCCGGCGCCTCGGCCGAGGTCATCGCCGCCACGGTGGCCACGCCGCTGGAGCAGGAGATCAACGGCACCGACGGCATGCTCTACCTCTCCTCGCAATCGACCGGCGACGGGCGGCTGACGGTGACGGTGGTGTTCCGCCAGGGGGTCGATGTGGACGCCGCCCAGGTGCTGGTGCAGAACCGCGTCGCGGTCGCCGAGCCACGACTGCCCGAGGAGGTGCGCCGCCTCGGCCTGCAGGTGCGCAAGGCCTCGCCCGACCTGCTGATGGTCGTGCACATGCTCTCGCCCGACGGCTCGCGCGACCAGCAATACGTCTCCAACTACGCCACGCTGAACGTGCGCGACCGGCTGGCCCGGCTGGAGGGCATCGGCGACGTGCAGATCTTCGGCGCGCGCGACTACGCCATGCGCATCTGGCTCGACCCGGCGCGCGTCGCCGCGCGCGGCCTGACGCCGGGCGAGGTGGTGGAGGCGCTGCGCCGCGCCAACATGCAGGTGGCCGCCGGCGGGCTGAACCAGCCGCCCACGGGCGCAGCGCAGGGCCAGGCCTTCCAGGTGAACGTACAGGCGCTGGGCCGCCTGACCTCGCCCGAGGAATTCGCCGGCACGGTGGTGGCCACGGGCGAGGGCGGCGCGCCGGTGCGGCTGCGCGACATCGCCCGCGTCGAGCTGGGCAGCCAGGACTACACGGTCAACGCCTACCTGAACAACCAGACGGCCACCGCCATCCCGCTGTTCCAGCGCCCCGGCTCCAACGCCCTGGCCACGGCCGATGCGGTGCGCGCCACGATGGAGGAGCTGTCCCGCTCCTTCCCCCCCGGCCTGACCTACAGCATCGTCTACGACACCACCCGCTTCATCGCGCAGTCGATGGAGGCGGTGCTGCACACCTTCGCCGAGGCGGTGCTGCTGGTCGTGGTCGTCGTCATCCTGTTCCTGCAATCCTGGCGCGCGGCGGTCATCCCGCTGCTGGCCATTCCGGTCTCCATCATCGGCACCTTCGCGGCGATGTCGGCGCTGGGGCTCTCGCTCAACACGCTGTCGATGTTTGGCCTGATCCTGGCCATCGGCATCGTCGTCGACGACGCCATCGTCGTGGTCGAGAATGTCGAGCGCCACCTGACGGACGGCATGCAGCCGCGCGCGGCCGCCGAACGCACCATGGACGAGGTAGGCTTCGCGCTGCTCGCCATCGCGCTGGTGCTCTGCGCGGTGTTCGTGCCCACGGCCTTCATCTCCGGCATCGCCGGCGCCTTCTACCAGCAATTCGCCGTCACCATCGCGGTGGCCACGCTGATCTCGGCGCTGGTCTCGCTCACCCTCTCGCCGGCCCTGGCGGCGCTGCTGCTGCGGCCGCACGCGCATGGCGCCGCCCCGACGGGCTGGCGCCGCTGGGCGGCGGCGCCCGTCGGGCTGTTCTTCCGCGGCTTCAACCGGATGTTCGACGCGCTCTCGCTCGGCTACGGCAACCTCACCCGGCGGCTGCTGCGCTTCTCGGCGCTGCTGCTGGTGCTCTATGCCGGGCTGCTGCTGGCCACCGGGCAGACCGTGCGCACCACCCCCACGGGCCTGATCCCGCCGCTGGACCGCGGCTACCTCATCGCCGCCTTCCAGCTTCCCCCCGGCGCCGCCCTTGCGCGCACGGATGCCGTGGTGCGCCGCGCCTCGGACACCGTGCTGAAGATCCCGGGCGTCGAGGGCGCGGTCGCCTTCGTCGGCTTCGACGGCGCCACCTTCACCAACGCGCCGAACAGCGGCGTCATCTTCATCACGCTCGAGCCCTTCGAGGAGCGCATCGCGCAGGGCCTCTCCTACGGCGCCATCCTGGGCGAGGTGCAGGCGCGCCTCGGGCAGGAGCGCGAGGCGATGGCCCTGGTCATCCCGCCCCCCTCGGTGCCCGGCATCGGCACCGGCGGCGGCTTCAAGCTCTATGTGCAGGACCGCACCGGGCAGGGGCCGCGCGCGCTGGAGCAGGCCACCAACCGCATCGTCGGCGCCGCCTTCCAGCGGCCCGAGATCGCCATGGCCTTCACCCTGTTCAACACCGCGACGCCGACGCTGCGCACCGAGGTGGACCGCAGCAAGGCGGAGATGCTGGGCGTGCCGGTCTCCCGCGTGGCGGAGACGCTCTCGGTCTATCTCGGCTCCTCCTTCGTCAACGACTTCAACATCCTCGGCCGCACCTACCGCGTCACCGCCCAGGCGGAGGAGGCGCAGCGCCTGACGCCACGCGACGTGGCGCTGCTGCGCGCCCGCAACGATGACGGCCAGATGGTGCCGATCGGCGCGCTCGCCAGCTTCGCCGACGACACGGCGCCCTACCGCGTGCCGCGCTACAACCTCTACCCGGCGGCCGAGATCCAGGGCGCGGCGAAGCCCGGCATCTCCACCGGCCAGGCCATCGCCGCCATGGAGGCGGTGCTGGCCAGCGAGCTGCCCGAGGGCTTCGGCTTCGAATGGACCGAGATCGCGCTGCAGGAGACCACGCAGGGCGACACGGCGCCGATCGCCTTCGGCCTGGCCGTGGTGTTCGTCTTCCTGCTGCTGGCGGCGATGTATGAGAGCTGGCTGCTGCCGCTGGCGGTGGTGCTGATCGCGCCCATGTCGGTGCTGGCGGCGCTGGCCGGCGTGGTCTGGCGCGGGCTCGACAACAACGTGCTGGTGCAGGTGGGGCTGGTGGTGCTGGTGGGCCTCGCCGCCAAGAACGCCATCCTGATCGTCGAGTTCGCCCGCGCGTCGGAGGCGGAGGGCATGACCCGCTGGCAGGCCGCCGAGGCCGCCGCCCGCACCCGCCTGCGGCCGATCCTGATGACCTCGCTCGCCTTCATCCTGGGCGTGCTGCCGCTGGCGGTGGCCACCGGCGCGGGCGCCGAGATGCGCCAGAGCCTGGGCACCGCCGTCTTCGCCGGCATGCTGGGGGTGACGGTCTTCGGCCTGGTGTTCACGCCGCTCTTCTACGTGGTGGCGCGCGCCATGGCCTCGCGGCAGCGCCGCGCCGCGGCGCCGGCGGGGGCGGCCGGCTAGCCTTGCCACGCCCCGGGGGCCTCCTGGCTCGGCGGCGGAATCGCCTACGCGGGGCTGGGCGCCACGGGGCTGCCGGCCTTCCTGCTGGTACTGTTCGCGATACCGGAGACCCGTGGCGGCGGCGGGGATGACGACTGAGCGGCACTGCGCTCAGCCCTCCTCCTCCTCGAACATGTAGCGCTGCACGTAGAGGATGTGCGCGCGCATGGCGCCGCGGGCGGCGGCGCGGTCGCGCTGGCGCAGCGCGTCGATGATGGCGCGGTGCTGCCGTTGCAGCGCGGCGCGGCGGGCGGGGGTCGCGCCGCGCGCCTTCAGCGCCCCCCATTCGGCCTGCAGCCGCACCCGCGCCAGAGAGCGGGAAAGGGCCATCGCCGCGCGGTTGTGCGTGGCCACGGCGATGGCGTCGTGCAGCGCACCGTCCCAGTGCTCGAAGGCGGCGAGGTCGGCGGCGGCCTCGGCCTGCTGCCAGCACGCCTCCATCCGCGCGAGGTCGGCCGGGCTGGCGCGGGCCACCGCCATCGCCACCAGCTCCGGCTCGAAGGCCAGGCGGCATTCCACCACCTCGGCCGGGCCGAAGGCCTCCGCCTGCTCCAGCGGCGGGCAGGCCGGCGCCGTCTCCGCCGCCGCCCCGGTGCGGAAGGTGCCGCGGCCGACATGGCGGTGGATCAGCCCCTCCGCCTCCAGCGCGTCCAGCGCGCGGCGCACCGTGTTCCGCGCCATGCCGTACTGCGTGCCGAGCGCCCGCTCGGTGGGCAGCTTCTCGCCCGGCTGCCAGCGGCCGGCCTGCAGCGCCTGGGCGAGGCTGTGGCGCAGCCGCTCGGCGTCGCCACGCCCGCGCGGGGGGGAGAGGGCGTCGCTCACGCGCCGGGCCCGGCGGCTTGACGGGTCCGGAATGGCTGATCAATATGGATCATAATTGGATCAATATAAGCCTGATATTGGTTCAGTTCCAGAGAAGGGTTCCTGATGCGCCTCGCCACGCTGCTTGTCCAGGGTCGTCCTCTCGTTGCGCTGGTCAGCGCGGAAGGCGACCGCTTCCATCCCCTGGCCGAGGCCCTGCCGGGCCTGCCCGAGGCCGCCGCGCGGGACATGACGGCCGCCATCGCGCACCTGGCCGAGAGCGGCG
>NZ_JCACVY010000138.1:0-11997 GCF_058833935.1 Roseomonas sp. TS2
GAGACTGTTATGGGTCAACAATAATGCACTGAACTTATTTGGTTTCCCCCGCAAAGATCCGCCGTGGAGATTCAGCAAAATCAGGCCTTCAGCGGCAGATCTATAACAGCCTGCAGGAGAATGAATTTCTTCAGATCACAGAAAATTTCATGATGCAGTGAGAACAACACCTGAAGCCGGCAGAATATTTTGCTTGGTATACGGGCGGCGCTGCACTTGCCCTTGGCAGAGACGGTCTGGGTGCCCGGGTCCGGCAAGGGTTGAGGCGACACCGAGCCGGCGAACGACGGTACTGACGGCAGGAGAATTTACCTGTTACGCAATCCCATCAGTGAGCTACGGCTTGCCCGCTGCGCTGCATGGCTGCTGAAGCCACCGCCATCTGCCGCCCGACCGTGCATGCAGCTTATGGCGGCTGCATCTACGCCCTGGAGACAGCACCCTCTGATTCTCTGGAGATTCCCATGATCCTGATGTCACCTGCTGAACCAACATCGAACCGCAAGTTGATGTGGTTCGGCGTTGCGCTGCTGGCTTATCTGGCGGTGCTGATGCTGCCCACGCCGACGGGGCTGAGCGCCTCAGGGCAGGTGGCATTGGGGCTACTGGCCCTGGTGATCATCCTCTGGATCAGTGAATGCGTTTCTCCGGCGGCCAGCGCGGTCGTGCTCACCGGGATGGCGGTGCTGGGCCTGATGGGCAAGCCCCTGGCGGAGGGCGGCAGGGCCATGAGCTCGGCGGATGCGCTGGGGCAGATGCTTTCCGGCTTTTCTTCCTCCGCAGTGCTGCTCGTGGCCGGGGCGCTGTTTCTGGCGGTGGCCCTGAAACTGACAGGGCTGGACCGGCGCGTGGCGCTGCTGGTGATGTCTCGCGTCGGCATTTCCCCGGCGCGGCTGACGCTGGGTGCCATGATCGTCGGCTTCGTGCTGGCGCTCTTCATCCCCTCCGCCACGGCACGCGTCGGCGCGGTCATCCCGATCATGGTTGGGATCACCACCGCCCTCGGCCTGCCCGTGACGAGCAGCCTGGGCGCGACATTGATGATCGTGACGGCACAGGCCTGCTCCATCTTCAACATGGCGGTCAAGACCGGCGCGGCGCAGAACCTGATCAGCCTGAACTTCATGCAGGCCTCCTTCGGCCGCACCTTGACCTGGGGCGAATGGTTCATCACCGCTCTGCCCTTCACTCTGTCGATGTGTGCTGTGCTCTTTGTCGTCGCCCTGGTGCTGCTGCGGCCGCATGTGCCGCCGGTGGAGGAAGCGAAGCAGCGCCTGGCGGATGAGGTCGCGCAGCTCGGCCCCGTGACGCCCGCCGAGTGGCGGCTGATGCTGGTGGCACTGCTGCTGCTGGTGATGTGGTCCACCGAGGGTGTGCTGCACCCGCTGGATACCACAACGACCACCCAGCTGGGCATCGCGCTGCTGCTGATGCCGCGCATCGGCGTCATGACCTGGTCTCAGGCCGAGAAGCAGGTTCCCTGGGGCACAATCGTGCTCTTCGCCGCAGGCATCTCACTCGGCATCCTGCTCTCCCGCACCGGCGCCGCTTCCTGGCTGGCGGGCGTGACGCTGGGGCAGCTCGGTCTGGATGCGATGCCGGTCGCGCTGGTGGTAGGAGCGCTTTCCCTCTTCAGCATCCTGCTGCACCTGGGCTTCGCCTCGGCCACCGGGCTGGCAAGCACCTTGATCCCGATCATGATCGCCTTCGCCCAGACCCTGCCCTATGGGCAGGATACCGTCTTCGGCATCGTGATGATCCAGGCCATGGTGGTGTCCTTCGGCTTCATCCTGCCCACCAATGCGCCGCAGAATATGCTCTGCTATGCGACAGGCGCCTTTTCGACACTGCAATTTGCGAAAGTCGGGATCCTGATTACGCTGGCGGGGCTGGCGCTTCTCGTCCTGTTCTCCGCAACCATCTGGCCGATGATGGGAGTTCTGTGATGCAAGGTAAGGTCGGAATCATCGGCGCCGGGCTGGTTGGCGCCGCCGCCGGCTACCTCCTGGCGAATGTGCCAGGTGTCAGCGAGATTGTGCTGCTGGACATGGACCAGACACGGGCGAGATCGGAGGCCGCGGATATCGCCCATGCCGCGGCCTTCGGCAGCCCGGCCCTCATCCGGGCGGCCGGGGATTACGCCGATCTCGCAGGAGCGCAGGTTGTTGTGGTGACGGCCGGCACCAGCCTGAAGCCCGGCCAGACCCGGCTGGACCTGCTGGCGGCGAATGTCGGTGTCGTGGCCTCAGTGCTGGAACGGGTGCTGGCGGTGGTGCCGGATACGGTGCTGCTCTTCGCCACCAATCCGGTGGATGTAATGCCGGCGGTGGCAGTGCGGCACTTCGGCCTACCGCGCGGCCGCGCCATCGGCACCGGCTGCGCTCTGGATTCCGCCCGCTTCCGCGACCGCCTGGCGCGGCATCTGGGTGTCTCGCCCAGTTCGATCCATGCCAATGTCCTGGGCGAGCATGGCGATTCCGAGGTGCTGCACTGGAGTGGCGCGCAGATCGCCGGCATGCCGCTAGTCGATTTCGCCGCGAAGCTGGGCCACCCTCTGCCGCTTGATTTACGGGAAGCCATGACAAAGGAGGTCAGGACCTCCGCCTACCGGATCAAGGAAGGCAAGGGCGTCTCGAATTTCGGCATCGGCGGCTGCATCGCACGGCTCACTCGGGCCATCGTGAACGACGAGCATGTGGTCTTCAGCGTCTCCACCTTCATGGAGGAGTTGTTGGGGGTGGAGGAGACCTGCGTTTCGTTGCCCCATGTGCTTTCCGCCCAGGGGGCCTCGGAGCCATTCCTGCCGCCGCTCGACAGAGCGGAGGAAGCGGCGCTGCGGCACAGCGCCGGGGTGCTGCGTGAGGCGATCCGGGCCGGGCTCGGGGCGCTCCCACCCAAGGCCCTGGATAGCCGGGCATAAAGCAACCACGGACCACCGTGCTGCCCGAGCAACCGGGAGCGGGCAAGGAGCATGACCGGCATGGACGCGCAGCAGGACGGGGTCCAGCCCTACCGGCAGGCGGCAGCCGAGGTTCTGGCGGGCCTCGGCACGGATCCGCAGCGGGGCCTCTCAGAGGCGGAGGCGCAGCGGCGGCTGGCCCGGCATGGCCGCAACGAGCTGGCCGGCGAGAAGCCGGTCCCGGCCTGGCGCAAGCTCCTCGCCCAGTTCCAGGACATGCTGGTCATCCTGCTGCTGGCCGCCGCCCTCGTCTCCGCCACGCTCTGGCTGATCGAGCGCGACGCGGCGCTGCCCTACGAGGCCATGGCGATCCTGGCCGTGGTGCTGCTCAACGCCGCCATGGGCTATTTCCAGCGGGCGCGGGCCGAGCAGGCGGTGGCCGCGCTGCGCCAGATGTCGGCCGCCCAGGCCAGGGTGGTCCGGGACGGCGCGCAGCGGAGCATACCTGCGGCCGAGCTGGTGCCCGGCGACCTCATCCTGGTCGAGGAAGGCGATACCATCCCGGCGGATGCCCGGATCGTCCATTCCGCCGCCCTGCGGACCGCCGAGGCCGCGCTGACGGGCGAGAGCCTGCCTGTCCCGAAGCAGGCCGAGGCCCTGGCGGTGGAGGCCGGCCCGGGTGACCGGGCCAACATGCTCTTCAGCGGCACGGCCGCCGCCTACGGCCATGGCCGCGCGGTGGTCACGGCGACCGGCATGCGGACGGAGATGGGCCGCATCGCCGGAATGCTGAGATCGGCACCGGAGGAGAGGACGCCGCTGCAGCGGGAGCTGGACCGCGTCGGCCGCATGCTCGGGACGATCGTCATCGCCATCGCCGTGGTGATGGTGGGCACCATCCTCCTGGTGGAGGATGTGCGTGGCGCGCGGGCCATCTTCGACGTGCTGATCCTCGGCGTCGCCCTGGCCGTCGCGGCGGTGCCGGAAGGGCTGCCGGCGGTGGTCACGGCCGTGCTCTCCGTCGGCGTGCAGCGCATGGCCCGGCGCAAGGCCATCGTCCGCCACCTCGCCGCGGTGGAGACGCTGGGCTCGGCCGATGTCATCGCCTCCGACAAGACCGGCACGCTGACACGCAACGAGATGACGGTGCGCCGCGTCGTCACCGCGAGCGGCAGCGTGGAGGTGGAGGGGGCCGGCTACGCGCCCGTGGGCGGGATGCGGGGCGTGGAGGGCGGTGCCGTCGAGGGTGGCCTGCGGACGGAACTGCTGCGCACCCTGTCGGCGGCCGAGCGCGCCAACAACGCCGTGCTGCAGGAGGCGGAGGACGGGCGCTGGACGGTGCAGGGAGACCCGACCGAGGGTGCGCTGATCGTCACCGCGCGCAAGGCGGGGCTGGACAGCGGGGCGCTGGAGGCGCGCTTCCCCCGCATCGGGGAAGTGCCCTTCTCGTCCGAGCGCAAGCTCATGAGCACCCTGCACCGGGATGCCCGGCGCCAGGGCCGCCTGACCGCCTTCACCAAGGGCGCGCCGGACGTGCTGCTGGAGCGCTGCACGCACGAGCTGGTGGGCGAGGAGGCGCAGCCACTGAGCGCCGAGCGCCGGGCCAGCATCCTGTGCGCCAACGAGGCGCTCGCCGGCCAGGCCCTGCGGACCCTTGGCGTCGCCTTCCGCTCCCTGCCGCAGGACGGCACCGCCCGGGAGCTTCTGGGCGAGGAGCTCGAGCAAGGGCTCGTCTTCCTCGGGCTGATCGGCATGATCGACCCGCCGCGCGAGGAGGCGAAGCTGGCCGTGGCGCGGGCCCGCGGTGCCGGCATCCGCCCCATCATGATCACCGGCGACCACCCCGGCACGGCGGCGGCGATCGCCCGCGAGCTGGGCATCGCCCATGACGCGGGCGTGGTGACGGGGACGGAGCTGCAGGCAATGCCGGATGACGCGCTGAGCCGCACCGTCCGCCAGGTTTCGGTCTATGCGCGGGTCAATCCGGAGCACAAGCTGCGCATCGTCCGCACGCTCCAGCGCCATGGCGCGACCATGGCGATGACCGGGGATGGCGTGAACGACGCGCCGGCGCTGAAGGCCGCCGATATCGGCGTGGCCATGGGCATCACCGGCACGGATGTCTCGAAGGAGGCGGCGGATATCGTGCTGGCCGACGACAACTTCGCCACGATCGTCGCCGCCGTGGAGGAAGGCCGCGCCATCTTCGCCAACATCCGCAAGTTCCTCCGCTACCTGCTGTCGTCGAATATCGGCGAGGTGGCGACGATGTTCTTCGGCGTGGTGCTGGCCGATCACATCGGTCTGGCATCCACGGCGGGCGGCGCCGTGGCGCTGCCGCTGCTGGCGACACAGATCCTGTGGATCAACCTCGTCACGGATGGCGCGCCCGCCCTGGCGCTCGGCATGGATCCGGCCGATGCGGGCGCCATGTCCCGGCCGCCCCGTCCCCGCGGCGAGGGCGTCGTCACCCCCCGCATGTGGGCCGGCATCGTCTTCGTCGGCGCCATCATGGCGGCGGGGACGCTGCTCGTGCTCGACGCATCGCTCCCGGGCGGGATGATCGCGGGCTCAGGCGACCTGCCCTACGCGCAGACCATGGCTTTCACGACGCTGACCCTGTTCCAGCTCTTCAATGTCCTGAACGCGCGGTCCGACGAGGAAAGCGCCTTCCGCGGCCTCTTCGTCAATCCCTGGCTCTGGGCCGCCATCCTCTTCTCGCTGATGCTCCATGTCGCGGTGGTCCACCTGCCCTTCCTCCAGCAGGCCTTCTCCACCGTGCCGCTGAGCCTGAGCGACTGGCTGGTCTGCGTGGCCGCCGCAAGCTCGGTGCTCTGGCTGCGGGAGCTGAGCAAGCTAATGAGCCGGGCGAGGCTGGTGGCCCTGACCCGCTGAACCGGTCCGCCCAGGGTGCAATTTTTTCGGGCACTCTGACCTCTGGAACCACATGCTAGCCGCCTGCACAGCGCAGCCTTGCCACCCATGCTGCAACGTGGGCTACAAGTGACCATGACCGACCGCCAGGCAGACATACGGCCGCAACGCAGCCTGATGCGCGAGTGTGCGGGCGCCTGCGGCGATCTCGGCACCTTCGTGCCGCATGTGATCGGTGCCATGACCGTGGCGGGGCTCGCTCCGGCGGGGGTCCTCTTCGGCTTCGGCGTGTCCTTTGTCGCGGCCGGATTGTTCTACGGCCTCCCCATGGCCGTCCAGCCCATGAAGGCGGTCTCCGCCGTCCTGCTGACGGGGCAGCTCAATCTCGAGGCCACGGCCGCCGCCGGGCTCGTCATCGGCGCCGTCCTGCTGCTCCTCGGTGCGACCGGCCTCATCGGCCGGGTGGCACGGCTCATCCCGCAGTCGGTGACCGCCGGACTGCAGCTCGGCCTCGGGCTGATGATGGGCTGGCTGGGCCTGACGATGGTGCTCCAGACGCCCTGGATCGGGTTTCCGGCCCTTGCCTTGCTGTTCGGTGTGCCGCGCCTCTGGCCACAGGCGCCGGTGGCACCCCTTGTCCTGATAGCAGCCGTCGCGGTGGGCCTCTCCACCGGCCTCACCCCCACCCCGGAGGTTGCCGGGTTCAGCCTGCACCTGCCCCGCCTGGTGCTGCCGGAGAGCTGGAGCGTGGTCTGGCAGGCCGTAGAGATGGCGGCCCTTCCGCAGATGCCGCTCACTCTGACGAATGCCGTCATCGTCACCGCCGCCATCTGCCGCGATCTCTACCCGGACCGGGCCAACCGCGCGACGGTGCGCAACCTCGCCCTGACGTCTGGGGCCATGAACCTCCTGCTCGCCCCTTTCGGCGCCATGCCGATGTGCCACGGAGCCGGGGGCATCACCGCGCAACACCGCTTCGGGGCGCGCACGGGGCTGGCGCCGGTTCTCTTCGGGGCGGTCCTGCTGGTCCTGGCGCTCGGCTTCGCGGGCAGCGCTGCCGCCCTGTTCGCAACCATCCCCCTGAGTGCCGTCGGGGCGCTGCTGCTGGTCGCAGGAACCGACCTCGCCCTGTCGCGGCGCCTCTTCGATGCCCGTCCGGATTGCTGGCCCGTGATCGGCGTCACGGCTGTGGCGACGGCACTGTTCAACCCGGCCCTGGGCCTCATGGCGGGTTGGGGCATGGAGGTCATGCGGGGCACCGTGAAGCGGCTCCGCGCTCCCACGCAAGGCTGAGAGAGTGTTCCGCACCCCAGGAGCATTTCCAGGCGGCTGGTCTCCTGCTGCACAGGCCCGATAAATCACCTTAGGAATCAACGGCATATGGTGAATTTCCACCCCGTATCGATTGATGCCTCTCAGGTGCATTTCGGGGCATCAGACATTTAAGCTCCTGTCAGACGTTGACATTAAGTTGCATCCGCATTTTCTGCGCCAAGGCCAGAACCATGGAGCTTCCGTTGCGCCTCTTCCTGCGTGCAGCCCTTTGCATGCTGCTCCTGACCACCGCCGCGGCTGCGCAGGAACGGCCTCTGCGCGTGGTCGCTCCCTTTGAGATCCTCGGCCTCGAGCCTGCCCAGGCCGGGCACATCTTCCTGCGGATGGACGTGGCCGAGACCCTGGTCAGCTTCGACCGGCAGGGCCAGGCCGTGCCTGCCCTGGCGCAAGGCTGGACCCTGTCGGACGACCGCAAGGTCTGGCGCTTCACGCTGCGCGACAAGGCCCGCTTTCATGACGAGACGCCTGTGACCGCCGAGGCCGTCGTGGCCAGCCTGGAGCGCTCGCGCGGCAAGGGCGGCGTGCTGAACCAGGTCGCACTGGACTCGATCTCCGCCGAGGATGGCACGGTCGTCATCCGCACGCGCGAGCCTTTCGCGCCGCTGCCGGCCTTCCTGGCCAACTACTCCTCCATCATCCTCGCCCCCTCATCGCTGGATGCGGCCGGCAATGTCACCCGCATCGTGGCCACCGGCCCCTACCGCGTAAGCCGCCTCGCGCCGCCGCTCAGCCTGGAGACGGAGCGTTCGCCCTCCTGGAGCGGGCCGGCGCCCGCCTTCACGCGCGCCTCCTATCTCTCAGTGGCGCAAGGGGAGAGCCGCGCCACCATGGCGGAAAGCGGCGAGGCGGACCTGGCCTTCACCCTGCCGCCCACCGCCATGCGCCGCCTCGCCGGCAATCCCCGGATCGCGCTGCGTTCCGAGCCGGTGCCGCGCACGCGGATCATGCTGGTCAATTCCGGCGACCCGCTGCTCTCCGACCCGCGGGCGCGGCGTGCCCTCAGCCTGGCGGTCGATCGCGCCGGCATGGCCGCCGGCATTCTGCGCAACCCCGCGGCCGCCGCCACGCAGCTCCTGCCGCCGGTGCTGGCCGGCTGGCATGACCCGAGCCTGCCGCCTCTGGCGCACGACCCCGCCGAGGCCCGCCGGCTGCTGGCGGAGCTGGGCTGGCGCCCCGGAGCCGACGGCATCCTCGTCCGCGACGGCCGCCGCTTCCGGCTCAGCCTGCGCACGGTGACCGTGTTCCCCGAGCTGCCCATCATGGCCACCGCAATCCAGGCGCAGCTGCGCGAGGTCGGCATCGAGGTGGATGTCCAGGCGGTCGGCGGCGCCGAAATTCCGGCGGCACACGCCGATGGCTCGCTGCAACTGGCGCTCGCCGCGCGTAACTACGCGCTGGTGCCCGAGCCGCTCGGTGTGCTGCAGGAGGATTTCGGCCCGAAGGGCGGCGTCTGGGGCGCGATGGGCTGGTCCTCCCCGGCCCTGCTCGACGCCTTCCGCAAGCTGAGCACGACCTTCGAGCCGGCGGAGCGCGAGGCGCCGCGCCGCCTCGTCACGCGGATCCTGCAGGAGGAGCTGCCGGTCATCCCGCTCTCCTGGCTGGACTACAATTTCGCGGTGAGCCAGCGCGTCACCGACGTGCGCTTCGACCCCTACGAGCTCAGCTACGGGCTGCGCGACATTCGCCCCGCCCGATAGGAGTTCCGGGATGTTCGTCGCCCGGCTGCTGGCCGCGCGGGCGTTGCAGGCGGTTGCCGCGGCGCTGTGCGTCGGCTGCTTCAGCTTTCTGTTGATGCAGCTCCTGCCGGGCGACGTGGCTTTCCGCGTGGCGGCCTCGCGTTACAGCGCGGACCTGATGTCCATGCAACTCGCCGATGCGGTGCGGGGCACGCTGGGGCTCGACCGGCCCTGGCCACTGCGCCTGCTGGATTGGCTGCGGCAGGTCGCCGCGCTCGATTTCGGCCGCTCCCTGGTCAGCAACCGCCCGGTTCTGGTGGAGGTGGGCGAGCAGCTTGGGCGTTCCCTCGCCCTGGCCGGGCTGGCCCTGGCGATGACCGTGGCGCTGGCGCTGCCGGTCGGCATCCTTGCCGGCCTGTCGCCGGGCGGATGGTTCGACAGGCTGTCCCTGGGCGTGGCCACGCTGTGCCGCACCGTGCCGACCTATGCGCTCTGCATCGTGGCCACCGCGATCTTCGCGGTGCGGCTGGGCTGGTTTCCCTCCGCCGGCTTTTCCGGCTGGTCCTCCCTGGTGCTGCCGGCGGCCGTCCTCAGCCTTGGCATGGCGGCCGTCACCTCCCGCGTGATGCGTGACAGCCTGGCCCGGACGGAACGCACCGCCTATTTCCGCTACGGCCGGCAGAAGGGCCTGCCGGAGTGGCTGGTGGTGTGGCGGCACGGGCTGCGCAACGCGCTGATCCCCGTGGTGGCGGTGCTGGGCCAGCAGACCATGGTGCTGATCGAGGGCGTGGTGGTGGTGGAAACGCTGTTCGCTTTTCCCGGCATCGGCCAGGCGATCGTGCGCGCCGTTTTCTCCAGCGACGTGCCGATGATCCAGGGCACGGCCCTGGCGCTTGGCCTGATCTTCGTGGTTGTGAACACAATGGTCGATCTGGTCTGCCTCTGGCTGGACCCGCGGGCGCGGAGCGCCCGATGAGGCGGCCGGTGCTCCGCCGCATGGGTGCCGGCCGCTGGGTTGGGGCGGTTCTGCTCGCCGCCATCGCGGGTTTCGCACTTCTCGGCCCCTGGCTGATCGCGGCTGATCCGAACCGGCAGAACCTCTTCAATATCCTGGCGCCCTTCGGGGGCAGCGATCCGCTGGGCACGGACCAGCTCGGCCGCAGCATGCTGGCCCGGCTCGCCGCAGCCTCCCGCCTGTCGTTGTCGCTGGCGCTTGCGACGGTCGCCGGCGCCGCCGTGACGGGCGTACTGCTCGGCCTGCTGGCCGCCGCGGGCGGCCGCCTGGCCGACCGCGCCCTCTCGCTGCTGGCCGACGGCGTCATGGCGCTGCCCAGCGTGCTGCTGGTGCTGCTGTTCGCCAGCCTTGGGCCGGGGAACTTCGTGTTCATCTACCTCGGCCTGGCGCGCTACCAGTGGGTCGAGTATTTCCGCGTCACCCGCTCGGTCGCCGCCTTCGAGCTGCGGCGGCCGCATGTCGAGGCGGCGCGGCTGAACGGCTTCTCGCGCCTCTACGTGGCGCGGCACCTGCTGTTGCCGCCGCTGGCACCGGTGCTGAGCACGCTGATGGCCTTCAACCTGGGCACGGCCATCTTCACCATCTCCGCCCTGTCGGTGATCGGCATCGGCCTCCGCCCGCCTGTGGCCGAATGGGGCACCATGACGATCGAGCTGCTCCCGTACTACGCCGAGGCGCCGTGGCACGCGCTGCTCCCCACCGCGATGGTCGCACTGACCGTGCTGTCCCTCCACCTGCTGGCCGGGCGCGGCTCACGGTGACGCGGGGGCTGCGCGTCGAGCGGCTGGCGGTCCGGGGCGCCGGCGGACCCATCGTGCAGGAGGTGTCCTTCGCGGTGCAGCCGGGCGGCACCTTCACCCTGCTGGGCGAGAGCGGCTCGGGCAAGTCGTTGGTGCTGCACGCGCTGATGGGCACGCTGCCGGAGGAGCTGCAGGCCAGCGGCCGGGCCTTCTGGGGCGATACCGACCTGCTGGCGCTGCCGCAGCGCCAGCGCCGCGCCCTGTGGGGGCGGGAGCTCTGCCTGCTTCCGCAGGAGCCCTGGCTGGCGCTCGACCCCTCGATGCGCGCGGTGGAGCAGGTGAGCGAGGTGCATCGGTATGTCCGCAGGAAGAGCTTGGGGGCGGCGCGGCGTCTGGCGCTGGCGGGGCTGGCGGCGTTCGGCCTCGATGGCGCCAGCGGCCGGCGCTACCCGCACCAGCTCTCGGGCGGCATGTGCCAGCGCGTGGCACTCGCCACGGCCCAGGTGGGAGGGGGCGGACTTTTCCTGGCGGACGAGCCAACCAAGGGATTGGACGCCGATCGGGTGGAGGAGGTGGCCAGAGGCCTTCAGTCAGCCTCGGCTCAGGGCCAGACCACCATCGTGGTCACGCACGACCTCGCGCTGGCCGAGCGGCTCGGCGGCGAGGCGGCGGTGCTGCTCGAAGGCAGGCTTCTGGAGCAGGGGCCGGTCTCCCGTATCCTGACGGCACCCTCGCACGACTACACGCGCGCGCTGATCGGCGCCTTGCCGGCCAATTGGCCGGACCGGCCCCGGGCGAGTTCGGGAGGTAGCCCGGTGGTGGTGGGCAGAGGGCTTGCCAAGACCTACGAGGAACGGACTTTGTTCGCCGGGTTGGATCTCGAGGTGCCTGCTGGCGAGATCGTCTCCGTCACCGGCGCAAGCGGTTGTGGGAAGTCGACACTGGGTAACATCCTGCTGGGCTTGTGCCGCCCCGACCATGGCAAGGTATGGCATCAACCCGGCGTTGCGCGACACCGCTTCCAGAAGCTCTATCAGGACCCGCCCAGTTCCTTCGCGCCGCATCTGCCGGTGGGACGGGGCTATACCGATCTTGCAAAGCTGCACGAAATCTCCCTGGGCAGCCTCTCGCCCATCCTTGACCGGCTTGGCTTGGCAGGAAGCCTGCTCGAGCGGCTTCCGGGACAACTATCCGGCGGCGAACTGCAGCGCTTGTCGCTGGCGCGCTCGCTTTTCCTCCGCCCTCTCTTTCTTTTTGCGGACGAGCCAAGTTCACGCCTCGATCCCTTGGCACAGCAGCGGGTCATCCAGCTGCTCGACGAACTTGCCGAGGAAAAGCGCCTAGCTGTGCTTCTCGTGACTCATGACGAGGCTATCGCGGCAAAAATTTCTAATATTCGTTTGAGATTTTGAGGTTATATATTTCATATTTTATGGATTTCTACTCTATCTTAGCCTT
>NZ_JCACVY010000139.1:0-11826 GCF_058833935.1 Roseomonas sp. TS2
ACCTCGTTGGGCCACATCTGGGCCAGGGCCGGCGCCGATGGAAGCAGGAGAGCCAGGAACAGCGCGCGCCACATGTCAGCAGAAGCCCGTCCGGAAAGGAAGAAGCCGGCAGGATGGCCGATCCGGCCCGCCGGCTTCAAGGAATTCACGCCACCGCCAGCCAGCCCAGAATCAGCACCCCGAGCACGATGCGGTACCAGCCGAAGGGGGTGAAGCCGATGCGGCCGATCACGCCCATCAGCCAGCGCACCACCACCAGCGCCACGACGAAGGTGACGACGAAGCCGACGCCGATCTGCCCCACCGCCGAGACATCGAGCACCGCCCGGTTCTTCCACAGGCTGAACACGGTGGCGGCCAGCATGGTGGGGACGGCCAGCAGGAAGCTGAACTCCGCCGCCGCGCGCCGTTCCACCCCCACCAGCAGCGCGCTGATGATGGTGGCGCCGGAGCGGCTGGTGCCCGGCACCATGGCCAGCGCCTGGCCGAAACCGATCAGCAGCGCCGCCACCGGCCCGATCTGGGGCACGGTGTGGATGGTCGGCGCCGCGCGCAGCTTCTCGATGACAATGATGGCGATGCCGCCGGCGATCAGCGCCAGCGCCACCACCAGCGGCGTGTAGAGCAGGCTGGTGATGTAGCCGTAGAGCGTGGCGCCCAGCACCATGGCCGGCAGGAAGGCCAGCAGGATGTTGATGGCGTAGTAGTATTCCGCGCTGCCGCGCCGCCACATGCCGAAGGCGATGCGGATCAGCGTCGCGCGGAACAGCCAGATCACCGCCAGGATGGCGCCGAACTGGATGCTGATCTCGAAGGTCTTGCCGGGAGGACCCTGGAAGCCGATCGCCTCGCCGAGGAGAATCAGGTGGCCGGTCGAGGAGATGGGGAGGAACTCGGTGACGCCTTCCACAATGCCCATCAGCACCGCGGAAAGCAGCGAAGCAAAGTCCATGGAGACATCCTGCGCAGGGTGCGGCTCCGACTACCCTTCGGCGCGGGGCCTGTCATGCCGTATTGTGCAGTGCGGGAGAGCCGGGACGATGAATTTCTACGGATCGGCCCGGTATATGAACGAAAGAGTAAAAAAAAGCGCCGGCGGGGAGGCCCCGCCGGCTCTGACGCCGCTCGTCTTCCGGCTCAGCGCACCGTCTGCGAGGCGGTGAAGGCGAAGTTGTCGAAGGAGTTCTCGGCGACGCGGAACCAGGTGTACTCGTCGTCGCGGAAGCGGCGATAGGACTCCCAGATGGTCTTGAACCGCTCGTTCTTGGCGCCCGTCTCGTCATAGAGCTCGTGCGTCGCCTTCCAGGCGGCGGAGAGGATCTCGCGCGAGAAGGGGCGGAGCTGGGTGCCGGCGGCGATCAGCCGGCGCAGCGCCTGCGGGTTGGCGGCGTCGTAGCGCGCCGTCATGTCCTGGTCGGCCTCGGCGCAGGCGGCTTCCAGCGCCGCCTTGTAGGCGGTCGGCAGCGCCTCGAAGGCGGCCTTGTTCACCATCAGGTGCAGCCGCGCGCCGGGCTCGAAGAAGCCCGGGAAGTAGTAGTTCGGCGCCACGCGGGAGAAGCCCAGCTTCTCGTCGTCATAGGGACCGACGAACTCCACCGCGTCCAGCGTGCCGCGCTCGAGCGAGGGGTAGATGTCGGCCGCCGCCACCTGCGTCGGCACCGCGCCGAGCCTGGCGAAGACCTGGCCCGCGAAGCCGGCGACGCGGAACTTCAGCCCCTGCAGGTCGGCCAGCGTCTTCACCTCCTTGCGGAACCAGCCGCCCATCTGGGCGCCCGTGTCGCCGGCGGTGAAGGCCACGATGTTGTAGGTGCCGAACAGCTCCGCCGCCAGCGCCGCGCCGCCGCCATGGCGGTACCAGGCGTTGAACATGCGGGTGTTCAGCCCGAAGGGCATGGCGGTAAAGAAGGCGAAGGCGGGGTCCTTGCCGACATAGTAGTAGGGGGCGGTGTGGGCGCACTCCACCGTGCCGGCCTGCACCGCGTCCAGCGCCTGCAGCCCGCCGACGATCTCGCCGGCGGGGAAGACGCGGATCTGGAACTTGTTGTCCGTCATCGCCGCCACGCGGCGGGCGATCATCTCCGGCGCGCCGTAGAGGATGTCGAGGTTGCGCGGGAAGGAGCTGGTCAGGCGCCAGCGCAGCTCCGGGGCCGACTGGGCCAGGGCAGGCATGGCAAGGGCGGCCGGCGCGGCGGTGGCGGCGGCGCCGAGCAGGGCGCGGCGGTTCATGGGGGCTTTCCTCCCGACGGGATCGAGGCGCAGTGACGGCTCCTGGAGGAGCCGGGGCGCTGCTTATCCCGCCAAATCCGGTCGGAGGAAAGGGCAAAAGGGAAATTTTCTTGCGCGATTAGGTCAGGAAACTTGCCGTTTCGCGCAAGGCCGGGAGAGCGAGGGCGGGGCGGGGTGCAGGCCCCCGCCCCGCGCCGCCTCAGTAGCGGTATTCTTCGTGCTTGAAGGGGCCGCTCACCGGCACGCCGATATACTCGGCCTGGGCGGGGGAAAGCTTGGTCAGCTTGGCGCCGACCTTGCCGAGATGCAGCGCCGCCACCTTCTCGTCCAGCTTCTTGGGCAGGGTGTAGACCTTGCACTCATAGGCCTTGGCGTTGGTCCACAGCTCGATCTGCGCCAGCACCTGGTTGGAGAAGCTGGCGGACATGACGAAGCTCGGGTGGCCCGTGGCGTTGCCCAGGTTCACCAGGCGGCCCTCGGACAGCACGATCAGGCGCTTGCCGTCGGGGAACACCACCTCGTCCACCTGCGGCTTCACGTTGTCCCACTGGAAGTTGCGCAGGGCGCCGATCTGGATCTCGGAGTCGAAGTGGCCGATGTTGCAGACGATGGCGCGGTGCTTCATCGCCCGCATGTGGTCAAGCGTGATGACGTCGATGTTGCCGGTGGCGGTGACGAAGATGTCGCCCTGCGGCGCGCCCTCCTCCATCGTCACGACCTCATAGCCTTCCATGGCGGCCTGCAGGGCGCAGATCGGGTCGGCCTCGGTCACCAGCACGCGGCAGCCGGCGTTGCGCAGGCTGGCGGCGGAGCCCTTGCCCACGTCGCCGAAGCCGGCGACGACGGCGACCTTGCCGGCCATCATCACATCCGTGCCACGGCGGATGGCGTCCACCAGGCTCTCGCGGCAGCCGTAGAGGTTGTCGAACTTCGACTTGGTGACGCTGTCGTTCACGTTGATGGCGGGAACCTTCAGCGTGCCCTTCTTCACCATGTCCCACAGGCGGTGCACGCCGGTGGTGGTCTCCTCGGACAGGCCGCGGATGCCGGGCAGCAGCTCGGGGTACTTGTCGTGGACCACGGTGGTGAGGTCACCGCCATCGTCCAGGATCATGTTGATCTCCCAGCCATCCGGGCCGCGGACGGTCTGGTCGATGCACCACCAGAACTCCTCCTCGGAGAGGCCCTTCCAGGCGAAGACCGGGATGCCGGCGGCGGCGATGGCGGCGGCCGCGTGGTCCTGCGTCGAGAAGATGTTGCAGGAGGACCAGCGGACCTCGGCGCCGAGCGCGGTCAGCGTCTCGATCAGCACGGCGGTCTGGATGGTCATGTGCAGCGAGCCGGCGATGCGCGCGCCCTTCAGGGGCTGGCTCGGGCCGTATTCGGCGCGCAGCGCCATCAGGCCGGGCATCTCGTCCTCGGCCATCGAGATCTCCTTCCGCCCCCAGGCGGCCAGCGAGATGTCCTTGACCTTGTAGTCGGTGAAGCCGGTGTTCGCGTCGGGCATGAGCTTTCTCCGCAGTTGGCGGGCGCGATAGCACAGCCACCCGGCGGCGGCCAGGGTAATGCGTAACATATAAGGATGGGTTTATGTGCCGCGGCGCAGGGCCGCGCCCGCCTATCCGTGGATCAGCAGGGACTCGACGAAGGTGGTCAGCAGGGCCGCGTTGTCACGCCCCGGCATGGCCCGCAGCACGCGCAGCGACTCGGCCTGCTCCACCGTCTCGCAGAAGCGGAGCATGGCGCCGTAGCCGCGCAGGCGCCCCTCCGTCATGTCGTGCACCATCAGCAGGGGCGGGTTGTCGGGGCAGGCCAGCAGGGCCGACAGGGCGCAGGCCACGCGGAACCGGCCATCGACAAAGACGAGGTCCGGCTTCTCCCCGCGCCGCGCCCACTCGGCCCAGGCGGTGCCGACATAGCGCGACCAGGTGCGGATGGTGGCGGGGTCGGAGGGCTTGCCCCAGGCGCCGACGGGCCCGATGCGCGCGTGCAGCACGCTCAGCCGCCTGCTGCGCCGCGCCGCCGCCATCTCCGGATGCCGGCGCACCGCCTGCACCCAGCGCTCGTCCGAATCGACCGCCACCAGCGTCTTGAAGCCGCTGCGCACCGCCTCCAGCGTCGAGCCGCCCAGGCCGAACTCGGAGTAGCGCTCATAGCCGCGCCCCAGCACGTCGCGGAACAGCGCCAGCTCCGCCTTGCTCATGTGCGGCAGGCCGATATTGACGCTCTCGCCGGCAGGAGGCGCCTCGTCCTCATCCCTCTCCGCCGGGGCGGCTTCGCTCATGGGTCGGCTCTCACTCACGTCCGGCCGCCGGCTCGCCGAAGTTCAGCACCAGCTCCTGGATCCGTTGCGGGTCGCCCTGCTCCATGACACGCCGCGCGAAACGGGCGCAATCGTCGATCTTCAGGGTGCGCACCATCTGCTTCACGCGCGGGATGGCGCTGGCGTTCATCGACAGCGAGCGCAGCCCGAGGCCAAGCAGCAGCGGCACCAGCCGCGGGTTGCCCGCCATCTCGCCGCAGACCGAGACCGGCATGCGCAGCCGCAGCGCCGCCTCGGTGGCGAACTGCACGAGGCGCAGCACGGCCGGGTGCAGCGGGTCGTAGAGATGCGCCACCTCCGCCTCGGCGCGGTCCACCGCCAGGGTGTACATGGCCAGGTCGTTGGTGCCGATGGCGAAGAAATCCGCCTCCAGCGCGATGGCGTCCGCCGCCAGCGCGGCGCCCGGCGTCTCGATCATGGCGCCGAGCGGCGGCAGCTTCTCCGGCAGCGCCACGCCCTTGCGGCGCAGCCGGCGGATGACGCGCTCATAGATCTCGCGCGCCTGCGCCACCTCGGCCGGAATGGTCACCATCGGCAGCAGGATGCGCACCGGCCCCTGCGTCGCCACCCGCAGGATGGCGGCGAACTGCGACTCGAGCAGCTCGGGGCGCTTCAGCAGCATGCGGATGCCGCGCAGGCCGAGCGCCGGGTTGGGGCCGCTGTGCCAGGGCTCCACCCCCTGGGCCAGCGCCTCCATGTCCTTCTCGCCGCCCCAGTCCAGCACGCGGATGGTCACGCCATCCCCCGCCATGGGGCCGACGATCTGGCTGTAGGCCTCGAACTGCGCGTCCTCGTCGGGGAGATCCTCGCGGTTCATGAACAGGAACTCGGTGCGCAGCAGGCCGATGCCCTGCGCGCCGGCCTGGGCGATCAGCGGCAGCTCGGCCGGGATCTCCAGGTTGGCCTGCAGCTCCACCTCCTCGCCGTCGAGCGTGACGGAGGGCAGGCGGCGCAGCTTGGAGAGGCGCGACTTCTCCTTGGCATAGGCGGCGAGCGATTCCTGCCCCACCTCCAGCGCGGCCGCGCCAGGGCGCAGCACGATGGTGCCGGCGGCGCCGTCCAGCACCGCCTCGTCGCCGCGCCGCGCCGCCTCGGTCAGCCCGGCGCAGCCCAGCACGGAGGGGATGCCGAGGGCGCGCAGCATGATGGCGGTGTGGCCATCCGAGCCGCCCTCCTCGGTCGCCACGCCGGCGATGCGCGAGGGGTCGAGCAGCGCGGCATCCGCCGGCGTCAGCTCCTCGGCCACCAGGATGGCGCCGGCGGGCACCTCCTTCAGGCTGCGGAAGGGGGTGGCGGTGAGGTTGCGCGTCAGGCGGCGGGCGATCTCGCGCACCTCGCCGGCGCGGCGCCTCAGCCCGGCCTTGTCGTCGTCCTTGGCGGCGAGGATGATGGCGGCGATGGCCTCCGCCTCGTCCTGCACCGCCGTCTCGGCCGCCAGCAGCTCCTCGCCGATGCGGCGGCGGGCGCCGCGCAGCAGCCGGCTCTCGCCCAGCATCATGGCATAGGCGTCGAGCAGCGGCTCCAGCTCCTCCTGCGCCTCCTCGGGCAGCACGCCGAGCCGCGCCTTGAGCTTGGCCACCTGCTTGCGGCTGGCGGTGACGGCGGCGGCCAGGCGCTGCCGCTCCTCCTCCACCTGCGCGGCCACGATGGCGCGGCGCGGCGCCACGGTGGGCTCCTCGCTGGTGTCGTAGACCGCGCCGATGGCGACGCCGGGGCTGATCGGGATGCCCCGGACGGTCATCTCGCGCTGGCGGCGCGGGGCGCGGCGCGGTGCCTCGGCGGCCTTCGGCGCCTCGGGCTTCTCGGTTCTCTCTGTCTTCTCAGTCTTCATGGAAGCCGGCCTCGATCAGGCCGGCCACTGCGTCGAGAGCTTCCCTGGCATCCCACCCTTCGGCTTCCACCACGACCTCGCTGCCTTTGCCGGCACCCAGCATCATCAGCCCCATGATGGAGCATGCGGGCACCGCCTGACCATCGCGCGCGACGGTCACGCAGGCGGAAAATCGCTCGGCGAGGGAGACCAGCTTGGCCGCCGCCCGCGCGTGCAGGCCGCGGCTGTTGGTGATCCGCAGCGCGCGCCGCAGCGCCATGGGGTTGCCGGAGGGCGCCGCGGCCGCCGCGGGCGCGGCGCGGAACATGTCGGACGGAGCATGGGCGGCGGCGGGGCGGGGGGAAAAGGTCACGTCGGCTTCCTTGACTGGGGTCCGGGGCGTCACGTCCCGGGGGTCATGCCCTGGCCCTGCTGCGCCATCTCGCCGGGGGGGGCGCAGCGGGCAGGGGTGGCACACGCGATATAGTGACGCCCGGCGCGGATCGCATGCTCCACGGCGGGGCCCAGCGGCTCGGCCCCGCGCACGCGGGCGAGCTTGACCAGCAGCGGCAGGTTGACGCCGGCGATCACCTCGATCGCCCGCGTGCCGCTCTCGGACTGCGCCACGGCGGTGGCGAGGTTGGACGGCGTGCCACCGAACATGTCGGTCAGGATCACCACGCCGTCGCCCTGGTCAACCCCGTCGACGCAGCCGAGGATGCCGCGCTTGCAGTCCTCCATGTCGTCCTCCGGGCCGATGCAGACCGTCGCGACCTGCGTCTGCGGCCCGACGACATGCTCCATGGCCCGGCGGAACTCCTCAGCCAGGCGGCCATGGCTGACCAGTACCAGCCCGATCATCAGGGATACGCCATCATGCTGTGCAAGGAGGGGCCTCCCGACCCGGATATGTCGATGGCGCCTGGGCGCCGGTTGGGGCATCCTGCCCCGTGGATGGCGCGTTGGCGGCCGCGGCGTGGCGGCCGGCGGCATCCAGTTCGCGGTGGCTGAGGTCGACCCGCCAGCCCTGGGCGGTCAGATGCGCCGAGAGCAGTTCGGCCAGCAGCACGGAGCGATGCTTGCCCCCCGTGCAGCCGAGCGCGACGGTGAGGTATTTCTTGCCCTCTGCCGCGTAGCGAGGCAACAGCGGGTCCAGCAGCGCCGTCATGCGTTGCCAGAATGGGCCAAATTCGGCATCGGCCTTGATATAGGCAGCCACCGCCGCGTTGTGACCGGTGTGCGGCCGCAGCAGCGGGTCGTAATGCGGGTTGCGCAGGAAGCGCACGTCCAGCACCAGGTCCGCCTCGCGCGGCAGGCCGCGCGGGTAGGCGAAGGACATCACCGAGACGGCCATGCCGTGCCCGTCCAGCACGCGGAAGCGCCGCTCCACCAGGCGGCGGAGGTCGGGCAGCGGCAGGTCGGTGGTGTCGATGACGAGATCGGCCGCGTCGCGCAGGCCGCCGAGCAGGGCCTCCTCCCGCGCGATGCCGTCCGCCACCCGGCTGCCGAGCGAGCCGCCCGGCGCCAGCGGGTGGCGCCGGCGCGTCTCGGAGAAGCGGCGCAGCAGCACCGGCGCCTCGGCGGTGACGTAGAGCAGCTGCGGGGCGATGCCGGCGCTCTCCCGCAGGCGTTGCAGCAGGCCGAGCAGCCCCTCCGAGTCGAAGCCGCGGGTGCGGGCATCGACGCCGGCGGCGATGGGCATGGTGCCGCCCTCGCGCACCACCTCCTCCAGCACCGAGAGGGGCGGGTTGTCGATGCTCTCGAAGCCCAGATCCTCCAGCACCCGCAGAATCGAGCTTTTGCCGGCGCCGGAGAGGCCGGTCACCATCACCACCGGCCGGCTGGCGCTCATGCGGCGAAGGCCCCGGCGCGCTGGCGCAGCCGCGCCTGGGCGGCGGCGAGGGCCAGCTCCAGCTTGGCCGGGGTGGAGGCGTCGAAGGCGTGCAGCGAGAGCGCCGGCAGTTCGCCGCCGGGCGCCGCGAAGCCGCGCGGCTCCGGCAGGCGCGGGATGGCGGCGCGGGGGGCGAGGTCCACCACCAGCCGCAGCGGCGCCGCCCCGTGCGGAAGGCCCTGGAACAGGCCGACGCCGCGCACCTCCAGCAGCCCGGCCAGCGGCGGCGGGGCGCTGGCGCGGGCACCTTCCGCCGTCTCCTCCAGCACCACCTGGTCATCGGCCACGAGCTGCCAGCCCCGCTGCATCAGGCGCAGGACGAGGTCGGATTTGCCGGACCCCGAAGGGCCGAGGAACAGCACGCCCGCCCCCTGGAATGCCACGCAGCTCCCGTGCAGCATCATCCGCCGGTGCCTCCCTGAAATCTGCTGAAATATGGCAGGATCGAGGCGGCTGTAAAAGACCGACCCGATTAGCACCTACGGTTGCGGTGGCGGCCCGGTTTCGGGTGCCCGCGCCGCCACTCCATTGCCGTCGCTCCAGCCCGGTGCCACGCTGCGGCGCCATGAGCGACTCCTCCCTGCCCGGACGGGCCCTGCCGCCCGATGCCGCCGCCATCCAGGCCGCCGCGGCCCGCATCGCCCCGCATATCCGCCGCACGCCGCTGCTGCGACTCGCCGCCGCCGACCTCGGCACCCCCTGCGACGTGACGCTGAAGCTGGAGCTGCTGCAGGCCGCCGGCTCCTTCAAGCCGCGCGGCGCCTTCAACCGCATGCTCTCCCACCCGCTGCCGGCGGCGGGGGTGATCGCCGCCTCGGGCGGCAACCACGGCGCGGCGGTGGCCTATGCCGCCCGCGCGCTCGGCGTGAAGGCGGAGATCTTCGTCCCCGAGATCACCGGCCCGGCCAAGCTGGCGCGCATCCGCGCCTATGGCGCCACGCTGGTGCAGGGCGGCGCCACCTACAACGAGGCGCGCGACGCCAGCGAGTCGCGCGCCGCCGGGACGGGCGCGCTGATCGTGCACGCCTACGACCAGCCCGAGGTGCTGGCCGGCCAGGGCACGCTGGCGATGGAGCTGGAGGAGGATGCGCCGGAGCTGACGCACATCCTGGTGGCCACCGGCGGCGGCGGGCTGATCGGCGGCATGGCCGCCTGGTATGGCGAGCGCGCCGAGGTGGTGAGCGTGGAGCCCGAGGGCTGCCCCACCCTGTTCACCGCGCTGCGCGAGGGCGCGCCGGTGCCCGCCCCGGTGGGCGGCGTGGCGGCCGACAGCCTGGGCGCGCGGCAGGTGGGCGGGCTGATGTTCGAGGTGGCGCGCCGCAACATCGGCACCGCGCTGCTGGTGCCGGATGCCGCCATCCTCGCCGCGCAGAAGGCGCTGTGGGATGTCTGCCGGCTGGTGGCCGAGCCGGGCGGGGCCACGGCGCTGGCGGCGCTGCTCTGCGGCGCCTTCGTGCCGCCGCCGGGCGCGCGGGTGGGCGTGGTGGTCTGCGGCGCCAACACCGACCCGGCCAGCCTGGCCTGATGGGCGGGGCACCACCCCCGGCGGCCACGATCCGCCCCGCCCGGGCGGCGGACCTGCCGGGGATGCTGGCGCTCTACCGCCACCTGAACCCGGAGGACCCGCCACTGTCGCCGGAGGCCGCGGCTCCGGCCTGGGCGGCCCTGCTGGCCCGCGCCACCGTCTTCCTGGCGGAGGCGGAGGAATTTCCAGTGGCCTCCTGCACGCTGGTGGTGGTGCCGAGCGTGCTGCGCGGGCTGCGGCCCTACGCGCTGGTGGAGAATGTCGTCACCCATGCCGGCTGGCGGCGGCGCGGCCTGGGCCACGCGGTGCTGCACGCCGCGCTGGCGGCGGCGCGGGCGGAGGGCTGCTACAAGGTGATGCTCGCCACCGGCTCGAAGGAGCCCGGCACGCTGCGCTTCTACGAGACGGCCGGCTTCGCCGCCGGCACCAAGACCTTCTTCGAGTGGCGCGACCTGCCGCCGCGCCACGGCGCCTGAGGTTGAGGCTGGGACCGCCTCACCCCAGCGGCAGCCGCACCACGAAGCGCGCCCCCGTCACCCGGCCGGCCTCGTCGCGCTTGTTCTCGGCGCTGATGCGGCCGCCCAGCCCTTCCACGATCTGCCGGCTGATCGACAGGCCAAGGCCGGAATGCTGGCCGAACTCCTCGCCCTCCGGCCGCTCGCTGTAGAAGCGGGCGAAGATGCCCTCGAGCTTGGCCTCGGGGATGCCGGGGCCTTCATCCTCCACCATGAACTCCATCATCGCGCCGGTCGGGCGGGCGCGCATCGTCACGCGGCCATTGGGCGGCGAGAAGGAAAGGGCGTTGCCCAGCAGGTTGCGGATCACCTGCACCAGCCGCCCCTCGACGCCGCGCACCACCAGCGGGCCGGGCGCCATGTCCAGCTCCACCGACGGGCCGTCGGCGGCGCGGGTGGTGTTGTGCAGCTCGGCCAGCGCCGAGAGGATGGGGGCGATGTCCACCGGCTCCGAGGCGGTGCGGGAGAGCTCCGCATCGACGCGCGAGGAATCGGCGATGTCGGCGATGAGGCGATCCATCCGCACCGCGTCATCGGCGATGATGGCAAGCAGGCGCTTCTGGTGCTCGGGGTTCTCGATGCGGCGCAGCGTCTCGATGGCGCTGCGCACGCTGGTCAGCGGGTTGCGCAGCTCGTGCGCCACGTCGGCGGCGAAGCGCTCGTTCTGGTCGATGCGCGCCCACAGCGCGGTGGCGGAGGATTGCAGGTCCCGCGCCAGGATGCCGATCTCGTCGGAGCGCTCCATCAGCGGGGCGGGCACCGAGCCGGCGCGCCCCTTGCCCTGGCGCATCGCCGCCGCCGCGCCGGCCAGCGCCAGGATCGGCGAGGCGATGGTGCGGGCGAGGTAGAGCGAGGCCGCGACCGTCAGCACCAGCGCCAGCAGGAACAGGCCGAGCACCGAGGAGCGGATCTCCAGCAGGCGCTGGTCCACCTGCCGCGCCTCGCGCGTCAGCAGCACGATGCCGACGCTCTGGCTGCCGCGCCGCGCCGGCACGGCCACCGAGACCAGCAGCCGCCCTTCCCGGGTGCGGCGGATATAGGGGCGCACGCCGCCTTCCAGCGCCAGGCGCAGCTCCTCCCGCCGGTCGGGGCCGAGGGCGGGCTGCCAGTCGAAGGAGGGGGCGTCGGGGCCGACATCGACGAACACGGCGTCGTCGGCGCTGCGCGGGCCATAGACCGAGCGCGGCAGCAGGGCGAGGATGCGGTCGTACAGCCCGGCGATGGTGCCGGCGAAGGCGCTGCGCTGCTCCGGCGGCGGCAGCGGCTCGGTGACGATGGCGCCGCCCTGGCCCTCCCGCACCCGGCTGTCGGCCACCAGCAGGCCGGTGGTGTCGAACAGCTTGGCCTGGGTGTTGGGGCTGGGCTCCACCAGGCGGCGCAGCAGGGGGCGGGCGGTGTCGGGCACCAGCACGGCGCGGTCGTCCTGGATGCGCACCGCCGCCTCGGCGATGCCGCCGGCATAGATGCGCGCCTGGGTGCGCAGCGCCTCCACCTCGGCCGAGAGCAGGCCGTTCTGGTACTGGTCGAGGTAGAGCA
>NZ_JCACVY010000140.1:0-11717 GCF_058833935.1 Roseomonas sp. TS2
TCGCGCCCGCCGCCGCGCCGCACCGGGCTGCTGCTGGTGGTGGGCAGCATGGCCGAGGCCTCCCGCGTCGCGGCGGCGGAGGCCCTGGCAGGGGGAGGGCTGCGCCGCTTCGGCCTGGCACCCGCGCTGCTGCGCGCCGGGCCTGGGGAATGGGCCGGGACCGCCGGTGCCATCGCCGCCACCATCGCCGCCGGCGAGGACGCACTGGCCATCATCGAGGAGGAGCCGGGCGCCGATCTGCGCCAGGGGGCACCGCTGGCCGAGGCGCTGGCGGCGCTGTTGCGCCCGGCGGGGCTGGCCGCCGGCGGCCTCTTCGCCACGGGGGGCGAGACCGCCCGCGCGCTGCTCGCGCAGCTTGGCGTCCACAGCATCCGCCTGCTGGAGGAGATCGCCCCCGGAGTGCCGCTCGGCCTCGCCCGGGGCGGCCGCGCCATGCCCGTCATCACCAAGGCGGGCGGCTTCGGCGGCGCGCAGACCATCGGCCATGCGCGGCAGCGCCTGCGTGCCTGGCTGCAGCAGGAGGCTCAGGCATGACCACCGCGAACGACACCCGCCCGATCATCGCCATCACCATGGGCGACGCGTCCGGCGTCGGCCCCGAGATCATCATGAAGGCGCTGGCGCGGGCGGATGTCCACGCGCTCTGCCGGCCGCTGGTGGTGGGGGACGCCACCCGGCTGCGCGAGGCGGGGGCCATCACCGGCACCGGCCTCGCCGTCGCCGCGCGCGCCGCCCCGGCCGAGGCGCGCTTCGCCCGCGGCACGGTGGATTGCATCGACCTCGGCCTGATCCCGGCCGGGCATCCCTTCGGCCAGCTCTCGCCCGTCTCGGGGGAGGCGGCCTACCGCTACATCGAGCGCGCCACGCGGCTGGTCGAGGCGGGGGAGGCGGACGCCATCTGCACCGCGCCGCTCTCGAAGGAGGCGCTGCACGCCGCCGGGCACAAATATCCGGGCCACACCGAGCTGCTGGCGCATCTGACCGGCACGCCGGAGGTGTCGATGATGCTGGTGGCGCCGAAGCTGCGCGTCATCCACGTCACCACGCATATCGGGCTGATGGATGCCATCCGGAAGATCGAGCCCGGGCTGGTGGAGCGCGTCATCGCGCGCGGGCACGCGACGCTGGTGAAGGCCGGCATCGCCGAGCCGCGCATCGGCGTCTGCGGCATCAACCCGCATGCGGGCGAGAACGGGCTGTTCGGCCAGGGCGAGGAGGAGGAGAAGATCATCCCCGCCGTGCGGGCGTGCCGGGCGAAGGGCTGGAAGGTGGACGGGCCACTGCCGGCGGACACGCTGTTCTTCCGCGCCGCGCGCGGCGATTTCGACCTCGTCGTCGCCATGTACCACGACCAGGGCCATGCCCCGGTGAAGGTGATGGGGCTGGAGGCGGGGGTGAACATCACCGTGGGCCTGCCGGTGATCCGCACCTCGGTGGACCATGGCACGGCCTTCGACATCGCCGGCCAGGGCATCGCCGACGAGGGCAGCCTGGTCGAGGCGCTGCGCCAGGCCTCGGAACTGGCGCCGAGGCGCGGCGCCTGAGGCGCCCCCGCGCGCCCGTTCCCTTCCACGGCGATCTGCTCCGGGAGCCCGCCATGCGACAGAGACGCGCGCGCCAGGATTCGATCCTGGCCGCGATCGCCGCCGGCGAGGCGGATGTGGACCGCCTCGCGGCGCGCTTCGCCGTCTCGCCCTCCACCATCCGGCGTGACCTGCAGCACCTCTCGGCGCGCCGCGCCGTGGCCCGCACCTATGGCGGCGCGATCCTGGCCCCGCCGCTGCCCGAGCAGAGCCTCGGCACGCGGGAGGCATCGAACGGCGCCGCCAAGGCCGCCATCGCCGCGGCGGCGCTGGCCCGCATCCGGGATGGCGAGACGCTGATCCTGGATGGCGGCTCCACGGTCGCGGCGCTGGGGCGGCTGCTGCGCGGGCGGCGGCTGCGCGTCATCACCGGGAACCTGCCGCTGATCCCGCTGCTGGCCGGCGAGCCGGGGATCGAGCTGATCGTGCTGGGCGGGGTGGTGCGGCCGCTCAGCATGGGCACCACGGGTCCCCTGGCCGAGCAGGCGCTGCGGCAGATGACCGCCGACAAGGCATTCACCAGCGCCGACGGGGTGGTGGCGGAGCGCGGCCTGTGCGAGGCGACGCTGGAGCAGGCGGCGCTGAAGGCGCTGATGACGGCGCAGGCGGCCGAGGTGTTCGTGCTGGCCGATGCCACCAAGCTGGGCCGCGCCGGGCAGCCCTGCTGGACACCGCTGCGGCCGGGCTGGCACCTGGTGACCGACGCGCCGGCGGCGGCCTGCGCCGCCTTCCTGGCGGGCGGGCTGCGCATCCTCCCCGCCGCATGACCGATCTCGCGGCCTATGGCGGCCTGTTCCTGGCCGCGCTGGTGGCGGCCACCATCCTGCCCGCGCAGTCGGAGGCGCTGCTGGTGGGGCTGCTGCTGGGCGGGGAGCACCCGGCGGTGCTGCTGGTGCTCGCGGCCAGCCTGGGGAATGTCGCCGGCTCGGCGGCCAACTGGTGGCTCGGGCGCTCGCTGGAGCGCTTCAAGGGCCGCCGCTGGTTCCCGGTCTCCGCGGCGGGGCTGGCGCGGGCACAGCGCTGGTTCGGCCGCTTCGGCCTCTGGTCGTTGCTGCTGGCCTGGGTGCCGGTGGTGGGCGATCCCCTGACGGTCGTTGCAGGGGTCCTGCGTGTGCCGTTCTGGCGCTTCTTGCTCCTGGTGGCGCTGGGCAAGGTGGGGCGCTACGTGCTGCTGGCCTGGGCGAGCATCGGCCTCGGTTGAGAGCGGGGCGGACAGGCGGCGGCTTTTCGCGCGGAGCGGGTAAAAATGACCTACACCCTTCTCCGAGATTGTCACAGCGTAAGCGTTGCTCTACCAAACCATCCATGGAGCGTGAGCGGCCTGCGCCGTCCCTTTGCGGTGGGGCTACACCGGCATTCCGAGAGAAGCGAACCCGCCACGCCACGCTGCGGGCGCGGCTCTGCTTGACCAGAACCTGCCGGTGAAGCGGGCGCAACATCTCGTCCTGGTGGCGGCGGTGCTGGTGCCAGCCAGCGTGTTCGCCATAGCCGCCTGGTGGAACCGCGCGGAAGTGCTGCGGGAGGGTAGCGACGCCATGGCCCGGAGCGCCGCGGTGCTGCACGAGCACGCCGCCAAGGTGTTCGACACGGCCGAGCTGATCCTGACCCAGGCGGAGCAGCATGTCGGGGGGATGGAGCCGGAGGCGATCGCCGCGCCCGGCGTCAGCGATTACCTGAGCCAGCTCGCCGCGCCGCTGGAGCAGATCGTCTCCATCTGGGTGGCGGATGAGCAAGGGAAGGTGCTGGCCGGCAGCCAGCCTTGGGACCGCAACGTCAGCATTGCCGGCCGGGACTTCTTCCTGGGCGCGAGGGAGCAGGGCGCGCCTGGCACCTATGTAAGTGCGCCCTTCGTCGGCCGCGCCACGCAGGAGGCATCCTTCGCGCTCAGCCGGCCCCGCCTGACGCCGGAGGGCCGCTTCATCGGCACGCTGCACGTGGCGATGAGCCCGGCCTATTTCGCGCAGTTCTACAAGGAGACGGTGCCGCCCTTCCTGCGCTACGCGGCGCTGGTGCGGCTGGATGGCACCATCCTCGCCCACCATGCCGCGCCGGGGCGCTCCATGCCGCTCGCCCGCTTCCCGGCGGGCGGCCCCTTCCAGCAGGCGGTGAGCCGCAATCCGGATGGGAGGGTGGCCATGGCCACCTCCCCGCATGACGGGGTGGAAGCGGTCTTCGCCTACCGGCGCATCAGGAACCAGTCCGCCTTCGTCGCCCTGCGGGCCGATGTCAGCAGCCTGCTGGAGCGCTGGCGGCGCAACATGATCGCCTATGGCACCGTGGCCGGCGTCGCCTCCCTGACCCTGCTGGCCACCGCGGGCATCGCCATACGCCGCACCCAGGCGGAGCGGGTGGCGCTGCAGCGCGTGGCGGAGGAGAGCGAGCGCCGGCTGGCGATGGAGGAGCGGCTGCGGCAGGCGCAGAAGCTGGAGGCGCTGGGCCAGCTCGCCGGCGGCGTGGCGCACGACTTCAACAATGCCGCGGCGGTGATGCTCGCCGGCATCACGCTGCTGGAGAAGCGCCATGGCGCCGCCCTGCAGCAGCAGGAGCCGGAGGCGGCCTATCTGCTCGCCGGCCTGCGCGAGGGCGCGGGGCGGGGTGTGGCGGTGGCGCGGCGGCTGCTGGCCTTCGTCCGGCGCGAGGGGCTGCGCGCCGCGCCCATCGTGCCGCTCTCGCTGCTGGAGGAGGTCCGGCAGGTCGTCACCCCCACGCTGGGGGCGGGCCAGGTGACCCTCTCGGTGCAGGCCGGGCCGGACCTGCCGCCGCTGCTGGCCGACCGCGGGCAGCTGGTGACGGTGCTGATCAACCTCGTGCTGAATGCACGCGATGCGATGCCGCAGGGCGGCCGGCTGGTGATGAGCGCAAGGCTGGCCGGGGCGGGCGACCCGCCGCCGGACGCCGCCGATCCTTCCCGCGCGGCACTGCCAGAGCTTTCGCAGAGGCAGTTCATCCGCCTGGATGTGACCGATACCGGCCTGGGCATGGACAGTGAAACGCTGGCCCGCGCCACCGAGCCCTTCTTCACCACCAAGCCCCCGGGCCAGGGAACCGGGCTGGGTCTGGCCATGGCCTTTTCCTTCGCCGGCCAGTCCGGCGGCGCGCTGGCGATCCGCAGCCAGCCGGGGCAGGGCACCACCGTCTCGCTTTGGCTGCCCAGCACCAGGATGGATTCTCCGTTGGCCTGAAAGGCTCTGATTCGATCCATAAGGTTGCGTGAGGGGAAAAAACCGTCAGCTCCGCCAATTTTTTCGGGCAGGGAATGCTTGGCCCGCGCCCCCGCCGCCCGAAGGGGCTGCGTGAAAGCGGCGCGGACGGCACCGCGCCGGCAGGGACGCCGAAATGATGGAGGCTGGTTTACCGGCCTGTAACCTATGCTTTTCCTCCCCGGCGCGGCATCGGGCCATCTGCGAGGGCGGTAGGGCAGAGGCCCCATCCTTTCAGCGCCAGCAATCCAGGTTCAGGGCCGAAAGACACCTAAGGTTGAAAAATCTCCGAGAATATTCGGAAAATCGGAGTTCATATTTCGATAAATTCTCGTCAGGAAAATAGATTTCCCGAGAACTGAAAGATGTCGTTGGTTTCATGCGCGAACGCACGATCCGGTGCGCTCGACACAATGTGAGAAATAATCTAGGGCTTCGGCATTCCCGGATGCCTGCAAAAAAGCGCGGGCATGATCGGGAGAGCGCCACAAGACCGGACGCTTCCGGACTTTCCTTTGCATGACAGAGGAATTCGGGACTCCGGCGACGCTTGACAGGATTCAAGATGACCCTTCTCGGCGTGTACGTCGGAAACGAGCCTTCGCAGCTCAACAATTTCGAGAAATGGCTGGGGCGCGATGTGGATGTCGTCCACGCCGTCGTCGGCGGTGCCAACTGGAAAGACTTCACCAACAGCGCCGAGTGGATGGCGGAGCGCCTGTGGAACAATGCCGGGCGCGACCCCTTCTGGTCGGTGCCGCTGATCACCTATGACGGTGCCACGCTGGAGAAGGCCGCCTCGGGCCAGTACAACCAGTATTACCGCGAGGTCGCGCAGACCCTGGCGGGGGCGCAATCCGGCAACGACCCGATCTATGTGCGCACCGGCTGGGAGTTCAACGGCGGCTGGTTCCCCTGGAGCGCGATCGGCAAGGAGGAGGCGTTCAAGGAAGCCTTCCGCGAGTTCGTGGACACCTTCCGCTCCGTGTCGGACCGCTTCAAGTTCGAGTGGAACGTCAACGAATCCTACGGCGGCATGGATCCCTCCAGGGCCTATCCGGGCGACGGCTATGTCGACATCGTCGGCATGGATTTCTACTGGAACACCCAGTTCGCCGACCGCGATCCGGCCAAGGCCTGGAACAACGTCGTCAACCAGAAGTACGGGCTGAAGTGGCACCAGGACTTCGCGGACGCGCACGGCAAGCCCACGGCCTATTCCGAATGGGGCGTGATGACCGACGCCGCCAGCCCCTTCGTCAAGGCCGCCAAGGCGTGGTTCGATAGCCACGACGTGGTCTACCATGCCTACTGGGATTCCAACTCGTCCTTCCCAGGCAAGATCTCGGACAACAGCGACCCAACGACGGGCGCCACGTTCCGCTCGATGTTCTCCGGCAAGACGGTGGATCAGCCGGAGTGGAACGACAAGCCGGATCAGCCCGTGCCCGAGGCGCCCGCCGATTCACCGGATGAAGGCAACACGGCCGGGAACGATGGCGAGGCCGCTCCGGGTGGCGCCGCCGCGTCCGACGCGCCCACCCGGCAGGCCTGGGGCACGCGTGGCCAGGACACCTGGTTCGGCACCGATGCGAACGACAAGTACTTCTCCCTGGGTGGCGGCGACGCCATGCATGGCGGCAAGGGTGACGACACCTACGAGGTCTCCAGCGCCGGCGACCGTGCCATCGAGAAGGCGGGCGAGGGGGTGGACAGCGTCCTGACCTGGCTCTCCGCCTACACCCTGCCCGAGCATGTGGAGAACCTGACCTTCTTCGGCACCGGCTGGTCGCAGGGCACAGGGAACTGGCTGGACAACATCATCATCGGCAATGACAGCCAGAACCGGCTGAACGGCGCCGGCGGCAACGACATCCTGACCGGCGGCGGCGGGCGTGACGTGTTCATCATCGGCAAGGGCGAGGGGCACGACACCATCACCGACTTCCGCCGCGGAGAGGACAGGCTGGAGCTGAAGAATTTCGGCTCCGACGTCAGCCTGTGGAACGAGGGCTCCACCTGGAGCATTCGCGCCCAGGACGGCTCCGTCACCAAGCTGACGCTCGACGGTGTCAGCAGCCTGTCGGGCAGCGACTACTATCTGGCGTGAGACAGTGCGCCAGGGGGCCGCAGGGCCCCCTGGCCGCCAACGGACCACCCGCGCTTAAAAAGACGCTCTTGTATCGAAACGTCAACATTGCCCCCTCACAAGGCGCTGGCTTTGCCATTGGCGGCGTTTTTCTCTTCTTGTGAGGCGAAAAATTTCACGCTCGCGTGAGATTGTGGTTCAACTCTTCTGTTAAATTGCCCATCGTTCGTCACTGCGAACAGGGAGGGGCAAGCGTGGCCGAGTTTTGGGCGGATTGGGGGGCGCTGGCTTATCTCGCAGCCGCGGCCTGGGCATTCTTCGAGGGCGAGACCTTTGTCATCCTGGCTTCCGCCGCCGGGCATGCGACAGGCCTGATCAATCCCTGGATCCTGATGGTCTCCGTCTGGCTCGGCTCCTTCCTGGGGGACCAGCTTTGGTTCACTCTCGGCCAGCGCTACGGCATGCGCGCCGTCCGCAAGATCCCCGGCGCCGAGAAGCGGATGGCCACCGCGCTGCGCTTCCTGGACCGCTACGGCACGCTCTTCGTCCTCTCCTTCCGCTTCGTCTATGGCGTGCGCAACGTGGCCTCGGCCGCCTGCGGCATCGCCGGCATGCGGCGCATCCGCTTCGCCACGCTGAACTTTATCGCCGCCGGGCTCTGGGCGGCGTCCTTCGTCGCCGCCGGCTGGTTCCTGGTGGCCTGGCTGGGTGAGCGCTACACCAGCTACGCGCTGGCCGGCATCGGTGGCGCCGTGGTGCTCTACCTGATCTTCCGCTTCGTCCAGCACCGCCGCCGCGGCAGGGCGGCGCAGCCCGCGGCCGAGCCGCAGCCGCAACCGCATCCCTTGCCGCAGGGGGGCGCCACACTGCCGCCCGGCCCGGAGAAGGGCCGCACGCTGAACCGGCTGGCCGTCTGAGCCGGCTCAGCCGGGCAGGAGGGGCGTCATCTCCTCCTTCAGCCCTACCCCGGTGAGCTGGCGCGTCAGCGCCTCGCGCGCCAGCCAGGCCAGCTTGTCGGCCGCCACCTCATAGCCCAGCCCGCCCTGGCCATGGATGTTGGAGATGCAGTTGCGCTCCGCATCCGCCCGCCCCGGACGGGGCGCGTAGGTCATGTAGACGCCCAGGCTGTCCGCCACGCTCAGCCCCGGCCGCTCACCGATCAGCATGACGCAAAGCCGCGCCCCCAGCGCCGCGCCGATGGCGTCGCCCAGCGCCACCCGCGCCTGCCGCGCCACCACCAGCGGCGCCACGCGGTAGGGCCGCAGCCGCGCCAGCGCCGCGCGCAGCAGGGCCGGGGCGTGGCGCTGCACGGCGGTGGCGGAAAGCCCGTCGGCCAGGATGAAGGCGATGTCGTGCTCCCCCGCCGGCAGCTTTGCCGCCTCCTCCGGCGGTAGGCGGCGGCCCAGATCCGGGCGGCGCAGATAGGTGGCGCGGTCCGGTGCCGCGCTGTGCACCGCCAGGACGGCGAGGGGCGCGAGGTCCGCCGCCAGCGCCTCCAGCTCCAGCGCCGCGTGCACCGCGTCGCGCGCCGCGGCATGGGCCATCTGGAAGGCCAGCACGTCGCGCAGCGCCGGGGCGTCGCCGGCGCGGCCCAGGCCGATGCGCGCCCGGGTGGCCATCCGCAGCCGGTCCCAGCCCGCCATCAGCCGGCCTCGACCAGCCGGGCGAGGCGGGCCGTGCCGGGGTCGAGGGCGCGCATCCGCCCCTGCGGGTCCAGCATCTCCATCCGCTCCAGCCAGGCCTCGAACTCGGGCGCCGGGCGCAGGCCGAGCAGGCCGCGCAGCGCCAGGATGTCGTGGAAGGACAGGCTCTGGTAGTTGAGCATGATGTCGTCCGCCCCCGGCACGGCGATCAGGAAGCTGACGCCGGCGACGCCCAGCAGCGTCATCAGCGTGTCCATGTCGTCCTGGTCGGCCTCGGCGTGGTTGGTGTGGCAGACATCCACCCCCATCGGCAGGCCGAGCAGCTTGCCGCAGAAATGGTCCTCCAGCCCGGCGCGGATGATCTGCTTGCCGTCATAGAGGTATTCGGGGCCGATGAAGCCCACCACCGTATTGACCAGCAGCGGGCGGAATTCCCGCGCCACGGCATAGGCGCGCGCCTCCACCGTCTGCTGGTCCACGCCGTGATGCGCCTCGGCCGAGAGGGCGGCGCCCTGGCCGGTCTCGAAATACATCACGTTGTCGCCCACCGTGCCGCGCTTCAGCGAGAGCGCCGCCTCATGCGCCTCGCGCAGCAAGGCGAGGTTGACGCCGAAGCCCGCATTGGCGCCCTCCGTGCCGGCGACGGACTGGAACACCAGGTCCACCGGCGCGCCGCGCTCGATCATGGCGATGGCGTTGGTCACATGCGTCAGCACGCAGCCCTGCACCGGCATGTCGTGGCGCAGCCGCAGCCGCTCCAGCATCTCGGTCAGGGCGATGCCGTTGGCGATGTTGTCGGTGGCGGGGTTGATGCCGATCACCGCGTCGCCGCTGCCGAGCAGCAGCCCGTCCAGCATGGCGGCGGCGATGCCCCGCGGGTCGTCCGTCGGGTGGTTGGGCTGCAGCCGGCTGGCCAGCCGTCCCTCCAGCCCGATCGTGTTGCGGAAGGCGGTGACGACGCGGCACTTCCGGGCCACCGCGATCAGGTCCTGGTTGCGCATCAGCTTGGAGACGGCGGCCACCATCTCCGGCGTCAGCCCCGGCGCCAGGGCGGCGAGGAAGGCGGCATCCGTCTCATGCGCCAGCAGCCGGTCGCGCAGGCCGCCCACCGTCAGGTGGCGGATGGGCGCGAAGGCGGTGGCGTCATGCCGGTCGATGATCAGCCGCGTCACCTCGTCCTGCTCGTAGGGGATCAGCGCCTCGTTGAGGAAGGCATCCAGCGGCAGCTCGGCCAGCGCCATGCGGGCGGCGACGCGCCGCGCGTCGCTCGCCGCCGCGATGCCCGCCAGCTCGTCGCCCGAGCGGCGGGGGGAGGCGGCGGCGAGCAGGGCCTTGAGATCCTCGAAGCGGTGGCGCTCGCCACCGGCCAGGCTGGTGCGGGTCGTCATGCGCGGCCTCCTCCGGCGGCATGCTGCCACGGCCGGCGCCCGGGGCGCATCCCCTTGGTGCATCCCCCTGGTGCACCCCTTGGGCGCGCGGGCGCCTCACGCCGGCTCGGTCTCCGGCGGCGTGGCGTCGCCCTCTCCGAGTGCCCGTTGCAGCAGCACGGAATCCAGCCACCGCCCATGTTTGCGGCCGACGCTGCGCAGCGTGCCGACCAGGGTGAAGCCCATCGCCTCGTGCAGCCGGATGGAGGCGATGTTGTCGCTGTCCCCCACCACGGCGATCATCTGCCGGGCGCCCCGCGCCGTGCAGGCCTCGAGCAGCGCGCCGAGCAGCAGCCGGCCCAGGCCGCGCCCCGCGGCATCGGCGCGCACATAGATGGAGTTCTCCACCGTGTCCCGGTAGGCGGCGCGGGGGCGGTAGGGGCCGGCATAGGCGTAGCCCAGCACCGCGCCATCCTGCTCCGCCACCAGATAGGGCATGCCCTGCGCCAGGATGGCGGCGAAGCGGCGGCGCATCTCGGGCAGGTCGGGTGGCGCCGTCTCGAAGGAGGCGCAGCCCTGCCGCACATGGTGGCCATAGATGGCCGTGATGGCGGGCAGGTCGGCCTCGGTGGCGGGGCGCAGCAGGGTGGCGGCAAGGGTGGTGCTCATGGTGCTGTCCGGCAATGCAATCCTCGCGCCAGGGTGCGGCCGGGCCGCGCGGGGGCCAAGAAAATCTTTCTGATACGCCGCATTCGGATCACATTGCCTTATGGCTGCCCCGACCCTGCGCCAGCTCCGCGCCTATCTCGCCATCGTCGAAGCCGGCAGCGTCTCGCTGGCCGCCCGCTCCCTGGGCCTCACCCAGCCGGCGCTGAGCCAGCAATTGCGGGAGCTGGAGCGGCTGCTCGGCTTGCGGCTGCTGGACCGGGCGGGCGGCCGCTCCCTGCCCACCGCGGCCGGGCAGGCGCTGCTCGGCCCCGCCCGGCAGGCGATCGAGGCAGCCGAGGCGGTGTCCGCCGCCGCCGCCCGGCATCGCGGCGGGCTGGCCGGACGGGTGCGGCTCGGCACCGGCGCCTCGGCCTGCATCCACCTGCTGCCGCCCGTGCTGGCGGCGGTGAAGCGGGCGCATCCCGGGCTGGAGATCGTGGTGGCCACGGGCAATTCGGCCGAGATGGTGCGGCGGGTGGAGGAGGGGGCGCTGGACCTGGCGCTGGTGACGCTGCCCGCCGGCGGCAGCCGTGCCCTGCAGGTGACGCGGCTGCGCGCCGACCCGCAGCTCGCCCTGTTGCCGGAGGCCATGGCGCCGGCCGCCGCCGCGCTGCGCCCGGCGGAACTGGCCCGCCTGCCGCTGATCCTCTATGAATCGGGCGGGACCAGCCGGCGGCTGGTCGATGCCTGGTTCGCCCGTGCCGGCCTGGCGCCGCGCCCGCTGATGGAGCTGGGCAGCGTGGAGGCGATCAAGGGACTCGTGGCGGGCGGGCTGGGGGCTTCGGTGGTGCCCTCCCTCGCGGTGCCGGTGGCGCCGCCGGGCACCGTGCTGCGGCCATTGCGCCCCGCCTTGCCGCGCGAGCTGGGCCTGGTGCTGCGGCGGGAGAAGATCCGCGAGCACGGGCTGCGCGTGCTGCTGGAGGGGCTCCAGGCCCTGCGCGCCACGCCGCCCGTTCTCCAGGGCCAAGGGGAGGCTCAGGGAGAAGCGCCGGGCGCAACCGGCCCGGCGAGCATGGCATTCACACGACGGCCCGGCACCTCCGCGCCGGGGACAGGGGATCTTCCGTGCCTGGATTGCAAAGACTGACCTGCTGGCTGGCGGCGGCGGACACCGCCTCGGCTGCCTC
>NZ_JCACVY010000141.1:0-11694 GCF_058833935.1 Roseomonas sp. TS2
CCCCCTCCACCAGCGGCCCGCTGCCGGTGGGCACCAGCACGAGGTCCGGCACCCGGCCGCCGAGCTGGGCGCGGATCTCGGGCCCCACCAGCTTCAGCCCGTCCACCGCCCAGGGGTTGATGAAGGTGGTGGTGAGGTTGGCGTAGCCGTGGCGCTCGGCCAGCGCGGCGGCGAGGTCGTAGGAGCGGCTGTAGTGCCCCGGCACCTTCAGCAGCACCGCGCCATGCGCCGCGATCTGTGTCACCTTGCCGTCCGGCGTGTGGGCGGGCACGATAATGACGGCCCCCAGCCCCGCCCGCGCCGCATAGGCCGCGACCGACGCCCCGGCATTGCCGGAGGAGGCACAGACCACCCCCCGCGCGCCCAGCTCGATCGCCTTGCTGATGCCGGCGCTGATGGCGCGGTCCTTGAAGGAGCCGGAGGGGTTGCGGGTCTCGTCCTTCAGCCACAGCTCGCCGCGGAAGCCGGGGATCGCCGCCTCCAGATGCGGGGCGCGCAGCAGCGGCGTCTCCCCCTCCCCCAGCGAGACGATGGCGCCGGGGTCGGTGACGCCGAGGCGGGCGGCGTGGCGCCACATGCCGGGCGGCAGGCCGGGGGGCGGGGCCAGCCCGCTCTCGCCCTCCACCCGCAGGATGCCGCCGCAGGCCGCGCAGGCATAGCGCAGCGTGGGCGGGTGGGTGTGGCCGCATTCGATGCAGCGCAGATACATGGCACGCCTCCCGGAGCTTCCTCGGCGGCCACTCTGCGGAAAGCCCGCCCCGGCGCCAAGCGCCGCCAGGGCGGGCGGCGGGTCAGGAGAGCATGCGCGTGTCGCCATCCACGCTGATGGCCTGGCCGGAGATGGTGCGGCCGCGCGGGCTGCACAGGAACATCACCTGGTCCGCCAGCTGCCGTGCCGTGACGTATTCCTTGATGGAGGTGAAGGAGAAGGCCAGCGCCTCCATCTCGCTGAAAGGAATACCCTTCTGCTGCGCCTTGGCCTCCAGCACGCGGCGCTGCCGGTCGCCCGCCACCAGCCCGGGGAGGATGGCGTTCACCCGGATGCCGTCATCCCCCAGCTCGATCGCCAGCGACTTCGTCAGGCCGATGACGCCCCACTTGGCCGCCGCATAGGGCGCCCGCAGCGCGAAGCCGTGCTTCCCCGCCGCCGAGGAGAGGTTGACGATGCTGGCGTTGGAGGATTTCCGCAGATGCGGGATGGCCAGCCGCGCGCAGTTGAACTGGCTGGTCAGGCACACCTCCACGCAGCGGTCCCAGTCCTCCGGGTTGATCTCGTCGAGCCGGCCCGTGGGGCCCGCGATGCCGGCGTTGTTCACCAGGATGTCGAGCCCGCCCAGCTCCGCCAGCGCCGCGTCGAACAGCGCGGCGACATCGGCCCGGTCCGCCACGTCGGCGCGGCGGTGGCCGACGCCCGCCGGCAGGGTGGCGAGCCCGGCCTCGTCGAGGTCGCAGGTGAACACCTTCGCCCCCTCCTCCACGAAGGCCTCGACGATGCCGCGGCCGATGCCGGCCGCCCCCGCCGTCACCAGCACCCGCGCGCCCTGCAATCCGAGATCCATGTCGTATCCCCCTGTTCCGGGCGGTGCCTCAGGCTTCGGGAAGCCCGCCCTTGTCGATGATGAAATCCGCCGCCCGCGTGATGTCCTCGGCGATGGCGGCGCGCGCCGCTTCCGCGTCCCGCGCGCGGATGGCGCGCAGCGCGGCGCCGTGGCAGCGCAGCGCGTGCCCCGCCGTCAGCCGGTCGCGCGAGTGGCGCAGGTCGAGGTTGATCACCGGCCCCGCCTTCAGCCAGAGCGCGCCGATCACGTCGAGCAGCGTCGGCAGCCCGGCGGCGGCGTAGATGGCGAAGTGGAAGTCGCGGTTCAGCGCCACGGCGTCGCCCAGATCGGCGGTGGCGCTGCCCTCGCGCATGGCGGCCTCGGCGCTGGCGATGGCGCGCAGCTGCGCCGGGCCGCGCGCCAGCGCCGCCCGCGCCGCCGCCCAGCCCTCGATGCCCGCGCGCGTCTCGGCCAGCTCGCGGAACTGGGCGCGGGTCATCACCGGCACGCGCACGGCGCGGTTCGGCGCCACCTCCAGCGCATGGTCGGCGATCAGCCGGCTCACCGCCTCCCGCACCGGCATGACGGAGACGCCGAGCGCCTCGGAGAGGTCGCGCAGCGAGAGCTTCTCCCCCGGCGCCACACGCCCCGAGGCCAGCAGGTCCCGCAGATGCGCGTAGGCCGCCTCCGAGAGGGTGCGACGCTCCAGCAGCGGCAGGCTGGCGATGGCGTGGTTCACGCATTCCCCTCTGGACAATCCGGTGCGGATACGCAACCCTGCCTGTGATCACAGATCACGACAAGGGATCGGATCGCGGCAGGGGCGGAAAAACGCCCCGCTGAACGAGGCCCGCTGAACAAGGGTAGAGGAACACGAGAATGACCGAGCTTCCCCGCATCACGCGGCGGGGCGCGCTGCTTGGCGCCGCCACGCTGCTCGCCGCCCCCGCCATCTCCCACGCGCAGTCCGATGTCATCCGCATCGGCCACCTGACGCCGCGCACCGGCTTCCTCGGGCCGCTCGGCGAGTTCGCCGTGCAGGCCGGCCAGCTCGCCATGGACGAGATCAACGCCGCGGGCGGCATCCTCGGCCGCAAGCTGGAGATCACCTTCGAGGACAGCGTCAACCCGCAGACGGCGAGCGCCAAGGCGGAGCGCTACATCCAGCGCGACAAGGTCAGCTGCATCGTGGGCGAGATCAACTCCGCCTCGGCGCTGGCCATCGGCCAGGTGGTGCAGCGCGAGAAGGCGCTGTTCATCAACACCGGCGCCAACTCGGACGCGCTGCGCGGCAGCGACTGCCGCAAGTTCATGTTCCACATCGAGGGCCAGAACTCGATGTACGTGAAGGCGGTGGGCCGCGTGCTGGTGCAGCAGGGCCTCATCAAGGGCAAGAAGGTCTATGCGCTCACCGCCGACTACGCCTTCGGCCACGACCTGCTGCGCGTCGCCAAGCGCTTCATGGGCGAGAATGGCGGCACCGTCGCGAACGAGGACCTGATCCCGACCGACCTGACCGACTTCTCGCCCTTCCTGCTCAAGATCCGCCAGGCGCGGCCGGACGTCATCATCGCCAACCTGGCCGGCGCGCAGATCACCAACTTCCTCAAGCAGTATTCCGAGTTCGGGCTGCGCTTCCCGGTGGCGGGCTTCGGCTTCGACACGGCGCTGGCCTGGGGCGCCGGCCAGGGCAACTTCCTCGGCACCTGGCCGACCATGTGGCACCACCGCCTGGAGAATCCGGCAGCCAAGAAGTTCACCGCCGATTTCCGCCAGCGCTTCGGCCGCCCGCCGGAGAACCAGGCCTGGGGCGACTACAACGCCATCAAGATCGTCGCCCAGGCGATGACCGAGACCAAGGGCACCGACGGCCCGCGCATCGTCGAGTACCTGGAGAGCGGCGCCAAGTTCGGCGTGCTGAAGGCGCGCGAGAGCTATTTCCGCGCCCGCGACCACCAGATCATGACCGAGATGTACGCCATCACCGCCCTGCCGCCGGCGGAGCAAAAGGACCGCTACGACATCTTCACCGCCACCGCCACCGTGCCGGGGCGGGAGGAGAGCCTGGAGGCCATCGGCGCCACGCCGGAAGAGAACAGCTGCACCTTCCCGGCCTGACGCGGGCCTCGGCCTGAACACCCCCCGCCGCACGCCTGCATGGCGCGCGGCGCGGGCGCCCCATCGGCGCAGGAGCCTCCGCCTTGGAAATCGTCTTCCTCATCGAGCAGATCCTCAACGGGCTGCTGATCGGCGCCTATTACCTGCTGATCGCGCTCGGCCTGTCGCTCATCTTCAGCCTGGGCGGCATCGTCAACCTGGCGCATGGCGCCTTCTACGCCATCGGCGCCTACCTCACCGTGGCGCTGGCGCCGACCATCGGCTTCGGCGGCGCCTTCGTGGCGGCGCCCGTGCTGGTGGCGCTGCTCGGCCTCGTCATCGAGCGCTTCCTGCTGCGCCGCTTCTACCGGGCCGACCCCATCCTCTCGCTGCTGCTCACCTTCGGCCTGGCCATGGTGGCGGAGCAGACGCTGCGCATGGTGTTCGGCGCGCCGCCGCTGCCCTTCTCCATCCCGCCCGAGCTGCGCGGCCAGGTGCTGATCGGGGATTTCATCTATTCCCGCTACCGGCTGATGATCCTCGGCGTCGCGGCGCTCTGCGTGCTGGGGCTGTGGCTGCTGCTGCAGCGCACCTATTTCGGCCGCGTCGTCCGCGCCGGCGTGCAGAACCCGGACATGGTGGGCGCGCTCGGCATCTCGCTGCGCCCCTACATGTCGGCGGTGGTGATGATCGCGGTGGGGCTCGCGGCACTGGCCGGCGTCATGCTGGCGCCCGTCATCGGCGTGCACCCGGCGATGGGGGCCGAGATCCTCACCTTCGCCTTCGTCGTCGTCGTCATCGGCGGGCTCGGCTCCTTCTGGGGCGTCGTCGTCGCGGCGCTGATCGTGGGCGTGGTGCGCGGCATCGCCGCCTATGCCTACCCGCCGGCCACCGAGGCCTCCGTCTATCTCCTCATGCTGCTCGTCCTGCTGCTGCGCCCGCGCGGCCTGTTCGGCGAACGCATCGCGAAGTTCGAGTGAGCGCCACGCCATGATGACCCGCGAACTCCGCCCCCTGCTCATCGCGCTCGCCGCGCTGCTGCTGCTGCCGGTGCTGCTGCCGGCGCTGGGCCTGACCCTGAAATCCGCCACCGACGTGGTGGTCTTCGCCATCGCCGTGATGGGGCTGAACATCCTGGTCGGCCACACCGGCCTGGTCTCCTTCGGCCATGGCGCCTGGTTCGGCATCGGCGCCTATGCCGCCGGCATCCTGCAGCGCCACTTCTTCCCCGGCGACATGGTGCTGCCCGCCCTGATCGGGCTGGCGGTGGTGGCGGCGCTGGCCGCCCTCATCGGCATGCTGATCCTGCGCCGCAGCGGCGTCTATTTCTCGCTGCTGACGCTGGCGCTCACCGCCATGCTGTTCACCATCGCCTTCCGCTGGACCGAGCTGACCGGCGGCGAGGACGGCTTCGGCGGCATCACCCGCTACGCCTTCCTCGACGAGCCGGCGGCCTACTACGCGGTGGTCGCCACCATCGGCTTCGCCGTGGTGTTCGCGCTGTGGCGCTTCCACCACGCACCGGCCGGCACCGTGCTCGTCGCCATCCGCGAGAACGAGCAGCGCGCCCGCTTCGTCGGCTACGACACCACGCGCTACAAGCTGCTGGCCTTCACCCTCTCGGCCAGCGTCACCGCGCTGGCGGGCATGCTCTCCGCCTACAACCACCGCTTCGCCTCGGCCGAGCCCATCGCCATCGCCTTCTCGGGCGAGCTGCTGGCGATGGTGGTGATCGGCGGCATGCGCTCCTTCCTGGGTCCGGCCCTCGGCGCGCTGTTCTACATCCTGTTCCGCGAGTTCCTCTCGATCTACACGGCCAACTGGCTGCTGATCTTCGGCCTGCTCTTCGTCGGCTTCATCGTCTTCTCGCCGGACGGGCTGGTGGGCGTGGGCCAGAGGCTGCTCGCCCCCTTCCGGAAGAAGGTGGTGGAGGACGCGGCGATGTCCGCCCGCCGCACCGCGGCGCCGACGCCGGTGCCCACGCGCTTCATCCGCCCCGGCGCCGCCGCCGGCGGCCCGGTGCTGGCGGCGGAGACGCTGGAGAAGAAGTTCGGCCGCATCCAGGCGGTGCGCGGCGTCTCCTTCCAGGTGGGCGACCGCACCCTGCACGCGCTGATCGGCCCCAACGGCGCCGGCAAGACCTCGGCCTTCAACCTGCTCTCCGGCATGTTCCCGCCGGATGCCGGGCGCGTCACGCTGGACGGGCGGGATGTCACGGGCTTCAGCCCGCAGGCCATCACCCGCGCCGGCATCGGCCGTTCCTTCCAGATCACCAACCTCTTCCCCGGCCTCTCCATCGCCGAGAACCTGCGGCTGGCCATCCAGGCGCGCCACCCCGCGCGCTTCGGCCTGTGGCACGACGCCCATTCCTACGACGACATGGCGGACGACACCGCCACGCTGCTGCACTGGATGGGCCTGGCCGGCATCGAGCGCGCCGAGGCCGGCGCCCTCTCCTATGGCGGGCAGCGGCTGGTGGACATGGCGGTGGCCGTCGCCACCCGCCCGCGCATTCTTCTGCTCGATGAGCCGCTGGCGGGGCTGGCGACGGCGGAACGCACCCGTGTCGGCGAGCTGATCAAGCGCGTCTCCACCGACATCCCCGTGCTGCTGGTGGAGCACGACATCGACCGCGTCTTCGCCCTGGCCGACCGCGTGACGGTGATGAACGACGGCGAGGTGCTGGTGGACGGCACGGTGGAGGATGCGCGCACCGACCCGCGCGTGCAGGCCGTCTATCTCGGCTCCGGCAACACCGCCATCGCGGCGAAGGAACGCGCCTCGGCGATGACCGACGCGGTGCTGCTGAAGCTCGACGGCATCAACACCTTCTACGGCAAGAGCCACATCCTGCAGGGCGTCTCGCTGGAGGTGCGGCAGGGCGAGATCCTGGCCCTGCTCGGGCGCAACGGCGCCGGCAAGTCCACGCTGCTCAAATCCATCATGGGCATCGCGCGCCCCGCCAGCGGCAGCATGACGCTGGCCGGCGAGCCGGTGGCGGGCCTGCCCTCCGACCAGATCGCCCGGCGCGGCGTGGGCTTCGTCCCCCAGGGGCGCGGGCTGTTCGCCGGCATGTCGGTGGCGGAGAACCTGGCCCTCGGCCGCCTCAAGCGCCTCACCGGCGCGGGCGACCACTGGACGGAGGAGAAGGTGCTGGAATTCTTCCCGCGCCTGAAGCAGCGCTGGCGCACGCCGGCCGACGCCCTCTCGGGCGGCGAGCAGCAGATGGTGGCGGTCGCCCGCGCCCTCTCCGGCGACACCCGCCTGCTGCTGCTGGACGAGCCTTTCGAGGGCCTTTCCCCGGCCGTGACGGAGGAGCTGTTCGAGGCCTTCGACAAGCTGCGGCGGGAGATCTCCATCATCATCGTCGACCACAACCTCGACCTGGCGCTGGCGCTGTCGGACGGCACGGTGGCGCTGGAGCGCGGCGCGGTGACCTGGGCCGGCGCCTCGCGCCTGCTGCGCGACGACCTGGAGCTGCGGCGGAAGGTGCTGTGGCTGTGAGCGTCGAAGCACGGGGGAGAATGAATTCTCCCCCGAACCCCCTCATCTTTTTTCTGCAAGTTTTCCTGAGGGCGGGGTCCGGGGTGACACTGTCACCCCGGCGGATGGGGTCTGGGGAAGGCAGCGCCTTCCCCAGCCGGCAAAGCTTCCCTGACCGACGCACCGGAACCAACCGATGACCATGCATCCCTCCAAGGTCGCCATTGTCGGCGCCGGCCTGATCGGCCGCGCCTGGGCGATGATCTTCGCCCGGGCCGGCTGGCAGGTGGCGCTGTTCGACCCCGCCCCCGGCATCGCCGCGCAGGCCGAGGGCCTCTGCGCCCAGGGCCTGACCGACCTCGCCGAGCAGGGCCTCTGCGAGGACCCGGCCGGCGCCGCGCGCCGCATCCAGGCGGTGGGCAGCCTGGCCGAGGCGGTGTCGGACGCCGCGCTGGTGCAGGAGAACGGCCCCGAGCGGCTGGAGGTGAAGCAGGAGCTCTTCGCCGAGCTGGACCGGCTGGCGCCGCCCGGCTGCATCCTGGCCTCCTCCTCCTCCGCCATCCGTGCCTCGCTGTTCACGGAAGCGCTGCCGGGGCGCGGCCGCTGCCTGATCGCGCATCCGGTGAACCCGCCGCACCTGATCCCGCTGGTGGAGCTCTCCGGCGCGCCCTGGACGGCGCCCGAGAGCATCGCCCGCGCGCGGGAGATCTATGCCGCCATCGGCCAGGTTCCCATCGCCGTGCTGAAGGAGGTGGAGGGCTTCATCCTCAACCGCCTGCAGGGCGCGCTGCTGGCCGAGGCGTTCCGGCTGGTGTCGGAGGGCTATGTCAGCCCGCAGGATCTCGACCACACGGTGAAGGACGGGCTCGGCCTGCGCTGGTCCTTCATGGGGCCGTTCGAGACGATCGAGCTGAACGCGCCGGGCGGCATCCCCGATTACTGCGCGCGCTACACCGGCTTCTACAAGCGCCTCGCCGCCGACCCGGCGCGGCCGGAGGTCTATGAGGCGCCGGCCGTCGGGCGCATCCTGGAGGAATGGGGGGCGCCGCCCGACCTGCCGGAGAAGATGCGCTGGCGCGACCGGCGCCTCGCCGCGCTGCGCGCGCACAAGCTGACACAAGAGGAGGGCTGACATGGCCACGCGGAAAGTCGTCATCACCTGCGCCGTCACCGGCGCGATCCACACGCCGAGCATGTCGCCCGCGCTGCCCGTCACCGCCCAGCAGATCGCCGATGCGGCGATCGGCGCGGCGGAGGCAGGCGCCGCCATCGTCCACCTGCACGCGCGCAACCCGGTGGACGGACGCCCGGACCAGACGCCGGAGGGCTTCTCGCCCTTCCTCCAGGTCATCAAGCAGCGCTGCGACGCGGTGATCAACATCACCACCGGCGGCGCGCCGACCATGACCATCGAGGAGCGGGTGCGCCCGGCCGCCACCTTCAAGCCGGAGGTGGCCAGCCTGAACATGGGCAGCATGAATTTCGGCCTGTTCGGCATGCTGAACCGGTTCAAGGAGTTCAAGCACCCGTGGGAGAAGGAATACCTCTCCGACAAAGGCATCATCTTCCGCAACAGCTTCGCGGATATCGAGTACATTCTGACCACCTGCCGCGAGAACGGCACGCGCTTCGAGTTCGAGTGCTACGACACGGCGCATCTCTACAACCTGAAGTACTTCTTCGATCAGGGCATCGTGACGGGGCCGCTGTTCATCCAGACGGTGTTCGGCCTCCAGGGCGGCATCGGCGCCCACCCGGAGGACGTGATGCACATGAAGCGCACGGCCGACCGGCTGTTCGGCGACAATTACCGCTGGTCGGTGCTGGGCGCCGGGCGCAACCAGCTCCCCATCGCGGCGATGGCGGCGGCGATGGGCGGCAACATCCGCGTCGGTCTGGAGGACAGCCTGTGGGCCGGCCCCGGCAAGTTCGCCGAGAGCAACGCCCAGCAGGTGCGGCTGGCGCGGCAGATCGTCGAGGGGCTGGGGCTGGAGATCGCCTCGCCGGACGAGGCTCGCGAGATCCTCGACCTCAAGGGCCCGGACCGCGTGGCCTTCTGAAGCGGCCGGCGGCGGGGGCGCGCACCGTCCCCCCGTCCCGCTTGCCAGCCGGGCCGCCATGCGCCATGGCAGGGCTTCCCGGTGGCCGGCACCCCCGCCACCCGCCGGGCGGGACGAGCCGGAGCCACAGCCGATGCGCCTTCCCCGCCTGCCGCCCGCCCCACCGGGGCGCGCCCCGGCATGACGCTGTTCAACGTCCGCCACCTCACCGAATACCGCTATGCGAAGCCGGTGCGCTTCGGCGAGCACCGGCTGATGTTTCGCCCGCGCGACAGCCACGACCAGCGCCTGCTGGAGGCCACGCTGGCGGTGGACCCCGAGCCGGCCGAGCTGCGCTGGATCCACGACGTGTTCGGCAATTGCGTGGCGCTGCTGCGCTTCGGCCGGCCCGCCGCGCGCCTGAGCTTCGACACGCGCATCCGGCTGGAGCACACGCCACAGCACGGGCCGGCCTTCCGCACCGACACCGCCGCCCTCACCTACCCCTTCGCCTACGACGCCGAGGACCTGCCGGACCTGCTGCGCACCATGGCGCCGCACCACCCCGATCCGGGCGGCGAGGTGGCGCGCTGGGCGCGGCAGTTCATCCGCCCCGGCCGGCCCAGCGAGACGGGCCACCTGCTGATGACGCTGTGCTACGCCATCCGCGAGAGCTTCTCCTACGCCCGCCGCACCGAGCCCGGCACCCAGCCGCCGCTGCAGACGCTGCACCTGCGCCGCGGCACCTGCCGCGACTTCGCGCTGCTGATGATGGAGGCGGTGCGCCACCTCGGCTTCGCCGCCCGCTTCGTCACCGGCTATGTCTATGTGCCGGACCGCGACGGCTCCACCACGCTGGGCGGCGGCTCCACCCATGCCTGGTGCCAGGTCTACCTGCCCGGCGCCGGGTGGGTGGAGTTCGACCCGACCAACGGCATCGTCGGCAACCGGGACCTGATCCGCGTCGCCGTCACCCGCACGCCGGAGCAGGCGGTGCCGCTGCAGGGCAGCTACCACGGCGCGGCGGAGGACGGGCTCGGCATGCGCGTGCAGGTCAACGTCACCACGGAGGCCGCCCTGCCGCCCGGCCAGGATGCGGCCCCCCGGCCGGGTGCCGGCGGCCTCCTGAGGGCCCGCCCGGGCTGAGGGCCCCCGCCCGATCCAGGGGTCCCGCCTGATCCAAGGGTCCCGCTTCGGGGCCGCCGGGCGGCGAACCCCGTATCGCCGCCTGGCAAGGACGGCGTATAGGAACAGCATGAGCAGGGCCGGCGCAACGGCCCGCCACAGGGATTGCGGCGGCGCAGCAACCGGCGGTGCCGGGGCCGCGTTCCGTCGGACACGGCCCCGCCCACATTCAAGCCCGGCGCCCCCCGCGGCGCCCCGGAGACGCGATGAAGATCCGCGCAGGCTTCACCCTGGCCTATGAGTGCCCGCAGCCCACGCCGATGCTCCTGGTGCTGAACATCCACCCCTCGCGCCGTGCCGACCTGCTGACCGGGCAGACCCTCTCCTACGACCGCCCGGTGCAGGCCCGGGAATACATCGACGGCTTCGGCAATGCCTGCACGCGCATCCTGGTGCCGGCCGGCCGCACCACCCTCTCCACCCGCTTCGAGATCCGCGACAGCGGCCTGCCGGACCCGGTGACGCCCGAGGCCGCGCAGCACGAGATCCAGGACCTGCCGGACGCGGCGCTGGTCTACCTGCTGGGCAGCCGCTACTGCGACACGGACCGGCTGGCCGACTTCGCCTGGGCGCAGTTCGCCCACACACCGCAGGGCTGGGCGCGGGTGCAGGCCATCTGCGACTTCGTGCACGGCCACATCACCTTCGACTACCAGAAGGCGGATTCCACGCGCTCGGCGCATGACGGCTTCACCGGCCGCTACGGCGTCTGCCGGGACTTCGCGCACCTGGCCATCACGCTGTGCCGCTGCATGAACATCCCGGCGCGCTACTGCACCGGCTATCTCGGCGACATCGGCGTGCCCGCGGTGCCGGACCCGATGGATTTCAGCGCCTGGTTCGAGGTCTATCTGGGCGGCCGCTGGCACACCTTCGATGCCCGGCACAACCGCCCGCGCATCGGCCGCATCCTCATGGCCACGGGCCGGGACGCGACGGATGTGGCGCTCTCCACCAATTTCGGCCCCGCCACCCTGGCGCGGTTCGAGGTGGTGACGGAGGCGGTGCCCAACGCCTGAGCCTGCCTATCGCCTGAAAGCCGGGCGGCTCAGTCCACCCACAGCCCGCGCCGGCGGTGCCACTGCTCGATCGATTCCTCTGGATAGGCGTCGAAGCAGGCATCGCCGGGGCCGGTCTGCGGCTCCACCCAGGGGGCCTTGTCCTTCAGCATCAGGTGGACGCGCGCGGGCGGCACGGGCAGCGCGGTGTCGATGGCCGAGGCGAAGGGGTGCACCAGATCGGGCCAGGAGGGGTCGGCCATCCACAGCGCGCTGGCGCAGCGGGGGCAGAAATGGCGCTCGCCGCTGCTGGTCTCGCAATGCCCGTCATCGGCGCGGATCTCGGCGTGGTAG